>JBHPDI010000001.1:0-66511 GCA_042577985.1 Halobacteriota archaeon
GCCAGGCTGAAGACCTTGCCGGACTAGCTGAGAGGAGGTGCATGGCCGTCGTCAGTTCGTACTGTGAAGCATCCTGTTAAGTCAGGCAACGAGCGAGACCCGCGCCCACAGTTGCCAGCAATCCCTCAGGGGAGATGGGTACACTATGGGGACCGCCTCTGCTAAAGAGGAGGAAGGAACGGGCAACGGTAGGTCAGCATGCCCCGAATCTCCCGGGCTACACGCGGGCTACAATGGTCGGGACAATGGGAATCGACACCGAAAGGTGAAGGCAATCTCCTAAACCCGATCTTAGTTCGGATTGGGGGCTGAAACTCGCCCCCATGAAGATGGAATCCGTAGTAATCGCGTCTCAAAATGGCGCGGTGAATAAGTCCCTGCTCCTTGCACACACCGCCCGTCAAACCACCCGAGTGAGGTCTGGGTGAGGCTGCCTCTCATTGGGGCATTCGAACTTGGGTTTCGCAAGGGGGGTTAAGTCGTAACAAGGTAGCCGTAGGGGAATCTGCGGCTGGATCACCTCCTAACGAAATACAATCGATTGGAGCCGAAAAATTGTTAGGGTTGGCGCAGTCATATAAGATTCGTTGGGACCCCTCTGGAGCTTCCTTATATCTGAAATGCATGTGGCTCTGTTGGGTGTAACGAGCTATGTCTCTGTGTGGGGCTCGTAGCTCAGCTGGAAGAGCGCTGCCTTTGCATCCAAAGGGCTTCATAATTTTGAAACCCAAGGTGAAATAGGCAGAGGCCCTGGGTTCAAATCCCAGCGAGTCCATTTACAAGGAGAAACTACATCTCTCCTTTGTTATTCCTCCTATAAGGGGGTTTCAAAATGACAGGAAACTTTAGGTTTCTAGTCACAGGAAATCTTTGATTTCCGGGGGGTATAATTCCCCTTTTATAGATGCACCCGGTGAGAAATATCTGATCGGGGAAGGGTGGATAGCGTTAATCAGCTAAGATGAAGCCGCGTATAAATTTGCGACCCAGACGCTCACTGAGTTCAGTGAGGCGGATTCTGGCAAATATGCCATCCGGCGAATGGCTCGGCTCAAGCGCTGATAAAGGGCGTGCCAAGCTGCGATAAGCCTCGGGTAGGTGCATGGAGCCTTAGAACCGAGGATGCCCTAATGGGAACTCCTGTCTCCTTCGGGAGACGATCCGTAAGGATCGGGAACGCCCCGGATTGAAACATCTTAGTAGGGGCAGGAAAAGAAATCGAAGAGATGCCGCTAGTAAAGGCGATCGAAAACGGCACAGTTCAAACTGAATCCCTTTTCGAAAGAAAAGGGAGATGTGGGGTTATAAGTCGAGTCGAATACGGTCCAAACCAGTAAAGTCGAAGTCCTCTGGAATGGGGCACCAAAGAGTGTGACAGTCACGTAGACGTAAGCTGACGGATTGTGACTCGATCTTGAGTACCGTTGCTTGGATATGCAGCGGGAATTTGGGAGGCACCAACTTCCAAAACTAAACACGTCTTGAGACCGATAGCGTAATAGTACTGTGAGGGAAAGCTGAAAAGTACCCCAAAAAGGGAGGTGCAAAGAGCCTGAAATCGGATGGTGATGGAGCGATACGGCGTGAAAGGAACTTCGATGTGAAAGAATCTGTCGCGAGGCAGTAGTATGAGCATCGTTGCCGATGTCGTATCATACGTTTTGAAGAACGGGCCAGGGAATGTATCTGAGTGGCGAGACTAAGCTGGTAACAGCGCAGTCAAAGCGAAAGCGACAAGCGCGCAAGGGATTCCCCTGAGGTGCGGCGTGTACAAGCGCGTGGAGTCACTGGGATACGACCCGAAACCGGGCGATATAGGCGTGGGCAGGATGAAACGTGGTGAAAACTACGTGGAGGTCCGCTAGCGGTGTTGATTTGCAAATCACTCGCGTGACCTGCGTCTAGGGGTGAAAGTCCAATCAAGCCCGGTGATAGCTGGTTCCTTCCGAAACATGTCGCAGCATGACCTGATCAGAGATAGTCAGCGGAGTAGAGCACTGATTGAGGGAGACGGGCGGGAAACCGCTCGCCCTTCTGTCAAACTCCGAAACCGCTGTCGTCGTAGAAGATCGGAGTCCGGGCTGGGGGGTAAGCTTCTAGTCCGTAAGGGAGACAACCCAGACCGTGGTTAAGGTCCCCAAGTGTCGGCTAAGTGTTAACACTAAAGGGCGTCTCACGCCCTAGACAACTGGGAGGTGAGCTTAGAGGCAGCTATCCTTTAAAAAGTGCGTAACAGCTTACCAGTCGAGGTTTGGGGCCCCGAAAATGGACGGGGCTCAAGCCGACCACCGATACCTCGGAGTATCGCAAGATAATCTCGTAGGAAGGCGTCCTGTGAGGGCAGAAGCACCTTCTTGAGGAGGTGTGGACCACATGGGAACGAAAATCCTGGCAATAGTAGCAGCATAGTCGGGTGAGAATCCCGACCGCCGGAGGGGCTAGGTTTCCTCGGCAATGTTCGTCAGCCGAGGGTTAGTCGGTCCTAAGACATTTCCTAACTGGAGAATGTCAAATGGGAAACAGGTTAATATTCCTGTACCTTTCAGCAATAAAACTGACGCTTCCGGGTAGGTCGAGCAGTGCCGTCGCACTGTTCAAGTGTTGAAATCCATGGAGAGCCGTAATGGCGAGAAGTGGAAGAATGCATGATGAAGTAATTCGGCTGATCCCAGGAGCCCATGAAAAGGGAGCTGAAAGTCCGTACCAAGAACTGACACAGGTGCCCCTGGTTGAGAAGACCAAGGCGTGTCGGCGTAATCTGGCTAAGGTAATTCGGCAAATTAGCTCCGTAACTTCGGGATAAGGAGTGCCTGCTTTGCAGAAAGCAGGTCGCAGTGACGAGGGAACTCTAACTGTCTAATAACAACATAGGGGATCGCAAACCCGTAAGGGCTAGTACGATCCCTGAATCCTGCCCAGTGCAGGTATCTGAAACCTCCATACAAGGAGATGAAGGACCTGTCAACGGCGGGGGTAACTATAACCCTCTTAAGGTAGCGTAGTACCTTGCCGCTTAATTGGCGGCTCGCATGAATGGACCAATGAGAGTTCCACTGTCCCTAGCCAGAACCCGGTGAACATTACATCCCAGTGAAGAGTCTGGGGACCCCTAATGGGAAGTGAAGACCCCGTGGAGCTTTACTGCAGCCTGTCGTTGGGCTGTGGTTTTGGACGTGCAGCGTAGGTAGAAGGTGATGATCCACTTTCGCTAGGAAGTGAGGAGCCATCAATGAGACACTACCCTTCTGAAACTACGACCCTTACTCCGAGAGGAGGACACCGATAGGTGGGCAGTTTGGGTGGGGCGCCACGCCCTAAAAAAGATATCTAGGGCGCCCTAAGGTTGACTCAAGTGGGTCAGAAATCCACTGTAGAGTGCAAGAGCAAAAGTCAGCCTGATGTGATTTCGCATAGCAAGGAATCATGAGACGAAAGTCTGGTCTAGCGAACCATTATGCCCCCTTGGTGGGGGCTAATGATGACAGAAAAGCTACCCCGGGGATAACGGTGTCGTCACCGGCAAGAGCACATATCGACCCGGTGGCTTGCTACTTCGATGTCGGTTCTCTCCATCCCGGCCGTGCAGCAGCGGCCAAGGGTGAGGTTGTTCGCCTATTAAAGGAGATCGTGAGCTGGGTTTAGACCGTCGTGAGACAGGTCGGTTACTATCTGTTAGGGGTGTTTTGAGGTCTGAGGGGAAGTTGCCTATAGTACGAGAGGAACTAGGCAACGGTGCCTCTAGTCTATCGGTTGTCCGACAGGGCACACCGAGCAGCCACGCACCAGTGGATAAGAGCTGAAAGCATCTAAGCTCGAAACCACCCCCGAAAAGAGACTTCTAAAGGGCACTCTTAGAAGAAGAGTTTGATAGAGTCGGGATGTAAGCACCAAGGTAACGAGGTGTTCAGTCCGCGACCACTAATGCCCGAGCCAGTTTGCTTAGCTGAATTCAGGCGATATTTGGGTCGCAAATTTATATGTGGTCATTATATACGTGATGGTAATGGTCCTATCCTATGCAGGGGAGATATCACAGGTATAATATCCTTTGATGCCAAGGTGGCGGAATGGCTAACGCAGCCGCCTGCAGATAAAAAAGAGGATTATCGAGGAAGCAGCGTAGTTTCTTCTAGGTAGAGAGCGGCTTTTTGCCGGTTCAATTCCGGTCCTTGGCTTCTGAAATTCTTGAAAATAAGTGGATAGGATTGAAGCATTTATAGATTGGGCATAGCGGTCATGGTGGCGGGGAAACTCCTGGTTCCATCTCGAACCCAGAAGATAAGACTGTCTACGTTCTATGCTGTACTGCGGTGCGCGAGCCCGTGGGAACCATAGATCGCTGCTATGCCCACTTATGTTTTTTCGTTTTATTATAGCATCATGCAAATCGTTTATAATATACAATATTGATCAAATCTTGGGCTTTGTTAGGGAAGATAATTCGATAAATATTCTCAAAATTTTTAATATTTATTCTAAAATACTTATTTTCTTATTTTTTTTAAAGTGAGTGAGGATGGTAAGCCTCCTTTTGTTTCAGCGGCATTCGTCTGAGCGCCATATTTGGGCATCGGCTGGACTCTTTATTTGCCCATCTTTGACTTGCACCTACGAGGTTTCGTCGTTCCACCCACAACATACACGGCCTCTTTCTTTCGAAGTCATAGCATTAGTGTAGTGTGGTATCGTTTCTGTGCCAGAGCCAAGACTCTCGCCTTGTGCGCTTACACGCACTCGTATGTCCAGATGGTGGGAGGACTTTCCTCACAACCTTAGGTTGCGGCGACCGCCCCTCCTCTCTCAATCACATATCTACACAAAAAAACATATATCTTTTGGTCCCAAATAAACAAATGTGTTAACTTTAGAAGAAGGCGTAATGGCAGTAAAGCTTGCTAGGAGTGCTATCGAGAAATATATTAGAGAGGGCGATATAATCTCTCCAAAGAAATTGCCGAAAAAATTTGATGAGAAGAGGGGGGTTTTCGTTACCTTAAAGCAGAATGGCCTAAAGGGGTGTATAGGGCATCCACATCCCACTATGCTATTAGGTGAAGCCATAGTTAATTCTGCGTTAAGTTCTGCTACGAAAGATCCAAGATTTATGCCTCTTGGGGCAGAGGATCTGGAAAAAATAACAATTGAAGTTACTGTGCTAACTCCCCCGAGACATATCCATGCTAAGCCAAAGATGTTACCAAAAAAAATAGAGATTGGAAAACATGGATTGATTATAGCTAGGGGGCAAAATCAAGGGCTTCTGTTACCACAGGTTGCCGTTGAGCACCAATTTGACGAGGAAGAATTCCTCTCTCAGACATGTATAAAAGCAGGATTGCATCCAGACTCATGGTTGGAAGAGGATACGCAAATACATATTTTCGAGGGGCAAATATTCGTGGAGACCTCTCCAGCGGGAGACGTAGAGGAGAGGAAAATTATCTAGATATCATCGTTCTAAGACGATCGACTGCCCTAGCGGCACTGTTTGATACGCCTCCAAGTACATCCGAGATTTTGGCCAGATGGAAAACACCCACAGCTCCTATTTCATCCTCGGCGAGAAAGATTTTTTTGGTTAACAAGATCTCGATTTTGTCAATTTCGTGCTCCAATTCCTCCACCAGTGGTATCAATTCTAGCGCCCCTAAGATCTCATTTTTTCTAAAATATGTTGTCCCTAATCTCTCAATTCTCTCAACTGCTTTTAGATATGCATCAATCGTCTTCGTCGTCATCTTTGCCATTTCCAGTAGTCCGCTCTTGATTTCCTTTGTTAGAACGTATGATCTAAGTGTCATCAGCTTGGCTACGTCCTCAGCAAAGTCTGATATTCCATCCTGTGTTTTTAAGAATTCCAGCAAATCTTGTCGATTAACCGGCAAAAGTATAGAATATGGTAATCTTTTTCTAGTTGTCTGTTTGATCTTGTCGGCTTCATGCTCTAGGGCAGAGATTTCCTCACTGAGTTTCTGCACCCTTGCTACATCACCATCGCAATATGCTTGAACGATCTCCTCTAGTTTGTATGCTGCTTCGCATGACTTCTCCGCATGAGAGTACAACGGCTTGAAGGGCGATTTTGCAAAAATGCCTGCAATCGAACGAATATATCTCATATTTATTTCCACTCCCCTATGCAACTATAATCCAAACGATTAATCATTAACATCTTTCTGATATTTAAACCAACTGCACATCTCATATCATCATCAACCCCCAATAGGTCGTAGCTGCAACGACCATTACAATTGGAACGGTTAAAATCCAAGAGAAAATTATTTTTCTTATAATACTTAGGTCCACCGCCTCTAACCCGCCAGCGAGTCCGACACCCACTACGCTTCCAACCAGGGTGTGTGTGGTTGATACGGGCATTCCAAATGAGGAGCAGACCAATACGGTGGCAGCCGCTCCAAATTGCGCTGCAAAGGCACTGGCAGGAGTTAAATCTGTGATTTTTTTGCCTATGGTCTCGATTATTCTGTACCCCCAAGTAATCATGCCCAATATTATACCAAAACCTCCAAAAACTAAGACCCAAAGGGGTAGCTCCACTCCCACTGTACCTAAGGCTGCAGATAATGGACCTATTGCATTGGCTACATCATTGGAGCCGAGTGCAAATATCACCCAACATGAGGCAACAACCACAAGGAATCTAAGGGGTCTATCGGCCCGAAGTGGTTCATCCATCCGTTCAAGTAAACGCCGAATCATCATGAATAACAGAAATGCTACCGTTCCACCTGCAACGGGAGAAATGATCCAACTAGCCACAATTTTGAGTAGAACGACCCAAGCGATATCAACCATTTCAATTGTGCCTTGACCGACTGCAACAAGTCCGAAGCCTAGCATTGAGCCGACTATGGAATGAGATGTGGACACCGGAAGATGAAGATATGTGGCAAAGGTAATCCAAAACCCAGCCGCCAAAGTAGCAGCAAATGCCCCCAACATGACAGAATGCGCATCGATCAATGAGATCGGAACGATGCCCTTTGCCACCGTTTCCGTTACCCGAGACCCAAATAGCACAGCACCTGAAAAACACACCGCCCCACCAAGCACCATGGCTTGTTTGAGGCTTAATGTACCGATGCCAACCGTAGTTCCCATCGCATTTGCTAGATCGTTTGCCCCTATGTTCCATGCCATGTATAGTCCAGCGGCGAATATCGCGATGAGGAAAGGGTCGAATGACATTAGTTCACCTATCTAATAATGGGAAGATATTTAATATGCATGATGTTGGTGTTATTTTAGGTCTGGAAAAAATTGAGTTTAATTTCATTTTCTATGCAACTTTTCTAAAAATATACTCGAGACACTTATATATAATTTATCCCAATAGCTATATATTCATTCAATAATCTATATATGGGACGAGTAAAATGAAAGAGGAGAAACGAAAGGTCCAGATGACTGGGGGATCAACGTTAATAATATCTTTACCCATCAGTTGGACAAGAGAGGCAGGCATAAACCAGGGAGATGAAGTGACGCTACGTTTGCAAGAGGATAAATCAATCCTACTCACAGCAAAGCCAAAGAAGAAGCTAGGAATATCCAGAGCAATTATAAAACTATTTCCAGACGAAAAGCCAGAAGACATCCTCAGATTATTAATAGCACACTATCTAGTCGGCTATGACATAATCAAACTAGTCTCCCAAGAGGGTTTCAATACAAAGGATAGGAAATGGATTAAGGATACAGTTAGGCAAATGCTAATAGGACTTGAAGTGGTCGAGGAGTCTGGTGAAGAATTGACTCTTCAGAGCCTTCTAAACTACGAAGAGTTACCTCTCGAAAAAGCAATTCAGAGAATGTCCAGGATCATCAAATCTATTCAAAAGGATTCTATCAAGGCTTTGCAAGGGGACATAGCGCTTGCCAGAGATGTCATCCAGCGAGATAGTGAGGTGGATAGATTCTATTTATTGATTGTGAGACAGCTCAAAGCGGCGCTCAGAGATCCAGAGCTAGCCAATAAAATAGGCATTAAGCGTCAAAGAGATTGCATGGGATACAGACTCATTATAAAAAGTATGGAAAGGATAGCAGATCATGCCGAAAAAATTGCAAGGGATACGATACAAATAGAAAGTCTTAATTCGAAGTTATATGGAGAAATATGTGAGGTAAGTGAACTTTCCCAGAAGGTCTTTGATCTTTCTTTGGAAAGTCTCTCAAATAGGGATATAAAAGCCGCGAACAGAGCAATAGCCGAAGCCCAAGAATCCTCGAATCTAGCGACTATAATAAGTAATAGGATTTTTAAAACTTCACTCAGTACGAAAGAGCAAACATACCTGCGATCTATTCTAGAAAGCCTAAGAAGAATAGCAGAGTATGGGGCAGACATAGCAGAGGTAGTGATTAATATGGGCGTCAAAGAACCAGAGGTTTGAAATAACACCAAAGGCGAATATGATGTTCGATTTAGTTATCAAAAATGCCAGATTGGCGTTAGCGAGGGATATCATAGAGGCAGATATAGCAATAGGGAACGGAAAGATCCTAAGAATTGCGAAAGATATCATGGCGGAGCGAGTTATCGACGCTCATGGCTTACTTGTGCTTCCAGGCATGGTGGATGTTCATGTACATTTTCGAGATCCTGGATTGACGCATAAAGAGGATTGGTATAGTGGCTCATCTGCAGCAGTAGCAGGTGGAGTGACCTGTGTAGTAGATCATCCGAACACTATCCCACCCACTACTTCTGTAGAATCATTCAAAGTCAAACTGAGGGAGGCAGAGAAGAAATCAATAGTCGATTTTGGTATCAATGCGGGCGTCGTTCGAGCAGCAGAATTGAAGGGATTATGGGAGTCTGGTGTAACTGCATTCGGTGAGATATTCCTGGCAGAGTATATGGGCATGCTGAGCGTTGATGATGATATCCTATTGAAATCCCTTCATGTTATCGCTGACCTGGGGGGTATTGCATGCATTCACGCAGAAGACGAGCAAATCATAAGGGAAAGCATCGAGAAGTTGGAGAATAAGACTAATCCTAGTGCTCATTCATTATCCAGACCAAATTTTTCCGAAGTCGCTGCTATGGCAAAAGCGATAGGATTGGCGCAAGATACCTGTGCAAATCTTCACATATGTCATCTTAGCACAAAAGAGGGCTTGGGCTTAATTGGGGCAGGGGTCACATCTGAGGTCACGCCCCACCACCTATTCCTATCGCAAAATGACTGGGATCGACTTGGCACCTTTGGCAAGACGAACCCTCCGCTGAGAAGTGAATTAGATCGTGATAATCTTTGGGCAGGTTTATATAGAATCGACATTATCGCCTCTGATCACGCTCCCCATACCATAGAAGAAAAAAAGCAAGATATTTGGAGCGCCCCTGCGGGTGTGCCAGGCGTCGAGACTTCATTACCTTTGATGTTATCTGCTGTGAAGAAGGGCATCATATCGCTTCAACGTGTAGTAGAGCTCATGTCTACCAATCCAGCTAGAATATTCTGCTTAAGGGAAAAAGGCGAGATCGCTGTCGGAAAAGACGCCGATCTCGTTTTTGTCGATCTAAATGACGTTAAGCCTATAAGGGACAGGAACCTGCACAGCAAGGCTGGTTGGACTCCTTTTGAGGGAATGGATGCAGTATTTCCTAAAATGACATTTGTGCGTGGAGAGATAATGTACGATGGTGAAATAGTTGGCGAGAAGGGTCATGGACATTTCGTTCCGGGCAGAGGTGCCGACAAAACTATATATGTATGATTGCAAATGTTTTATTGCCCTTTGATGGATCAGTGTTAGGGTTCTTTTGGAACCGTGATCGCTGGTAAAGATGGGGGCAACATCCGCGTTGTATAGGTCCTTGCGGGAGTTATTGCTTCGTGCTATCTATGACCGTAAGACAACCCCAATGCGGTACAGCTCCCCTGGCACGAGGGTAACTGAGAGTGACTGCGGAATCTTCCAGAGGATGATCTCTCGGAGTTAGTGCGTCAGGGGACATCCTTTTAAGCGTTAACTTTTATTTTTGCTCTTATCTGGTGTTTAATATGGAAGACATTGATAGACTGCGAAAAATCGAGCAGATAATCTGTGAGATCAAGGATTTATCTAGGGCTGGGGCGGTCATCATTGTTGAA
The DNA here is from genome assembly GCA_042577985.1 of Halobacteriota archaeon. Taxonomy (GTDB): domain Archaea; phylum Halobacteriota; class UBA148; order UBA148; family UBA148; genus UBA148. The sequence goes on from JBHPDI010000001.1 coordinate 10,128, forward strand.
GGGAAAAAGGATCGAGATGCCTTGAACGAACTGGGCATTTCAGATCAAATTTTGCTTGCTTCTTCTCCACCATTGTTGAATTTTGCTGAGGACATCTCACGAAAAACAAATCAGGTGATCATCCTAACTGATTGGGACTCACAGGGGGAAAAAATGGCAAAAAAGATCTCAGCATATCTACAAGCATCTGGCTCGAAGCCCAACAATTTGATAAGAAAAAAAATCAAAAAACTTGTACGAAAGGAGAGCAAGGACGTAGAAGGTCTGAGTGGTTATGTTAATAACCTCAGAAGAGAAGTGTATACTCGACATTACCCATAACTTTATTAAACCCTAAAATATAACTGATATTGTGATCTGAAGAGATCATCAATCTCATAGATAAAATAGCTAAACAGGTAATCTTAACTTCATTCATGATTAATTCATTAGTAATCTGAAGAGTTGTAGGGCACAAAGGGTCAAGTAACGTAGTGGTTAAAATTCCCCTTGATTACAATAGCTATTTTTTTCTTTAGGGGGGTTTTAAATGCAAAATTCTGATACAACAAAATATATAATCCGTGTTCGTATAAACGCCGAAGGCGTTGTAGAGAAACCAGACGTAGTGGGAGCCGTATTTGGGCAAACAGAAGGATTGCTCGGCGAGGACCTGGATCTAAGGAATCTTCAGAAGACGGGAAGGATAGGTAGAATAGAGGTCAACATAGATTCTAAGGCAGGTAAATCAAGTGGAAACATTTTGATTCCGTCCTCCCTAGATAAAGTTGAAACAGCGATATTGGCGGCTGCCATAGAAACTATAGATAGGGTGGGACCTTGCATTGCTGAGATTAGTGTAGAAAAAATTGAAGATATCAGGGCAACGAAAAGAAAACAGATCATAAATAGGGCAAAACACGTTCTTTCTGAAAAATTCGATCTTGGTATCCCCGGAGGTCAAGAGATAACAGAATCTGTGAGGCAGGCGGTGCGCGTAGAAAAGATCACATCCTATGGTGAAGAGGGCTTGCCAGCAGGTCCAAACATACTTGATTCAGATGCAATACTCATCGTAGAAGGAAGAGCAGACGTCATGAATTTGCTTCGATTCGGGATCAAAAATGCGGTTGCTGTAGAAGGAACCAATGTTCCTTTGACAGTAGGGGAGCTGAGCAAAAAGAAAACCGTCACAGTCTTCTTGGATGGTGATAGGGGCGGAGATCTCATATTGAAGGAACTGCTTCAGATGGCAGACATCGATTATGTTGCAAGGGCTCCAGATGGTAAAGGCGTAGAGGAGTTAACTCAAAAGGAGATTGTCAAAGCATTAAGAAACAAGGTGCCGGTAGAACAGGCTGTAGAGGGTGGAGCTGATCGGAGAAAAAAGGTTGTAGAGGGTGGAGCTGATCGGAGAAAAAAGGTTGTAGAGGGTGGAGCTGATCGGAGAACGAAGGTTGTAGAGGGTGGAGCTGATCGGAGAACGAAGAGTGTTAAAAGGAATATCTTGAGATGGAAACCTACTAAAAAAGAAAACGAACTCAAGGCATATGCTGAGGAACTCAATGGCACTTTGAGTGCGAAATTGCTCAACTCTGGTAAAAAAGTCATAAAAGAAGTTGCTGTCAGAGATCTTGCAAATGTACTTAAAGAGAGCGCCAACGTTAAAGGTGTGGTATTTGACGGAGTTATTACACAAAGAATACTCGACATAGCTGCAGAAAAGGAGCTTGACTATTTAGTCGGTGTCAAGCTAGGTAATATTGTTAAGAGACCTATATCTGTGAAAGTTTTGACAACTAGCGATCTATGATCTTTCTCATTATGAGTGCACTCTCTCCGTCGTAATAGTACCCGTGGAAAATATCAATCGTATTGAAGCCTAGCTTTTGATACAATTCCTGTGCGATTAGGTTACTTTTTCTTACCTCTAGTCTCACAATTATAACTCCGTTTTTTCTGAAATTATCCAAGAGTTCTTTTATCAATGATGTGGCAACTCCCCTCATCCTATTTTTTTTATCGACCGCAATCGAAAATATCCTTCCTTCTCCATTGGATATTAGCATTCCGACCGCGAATCCTACAATAACACCATCCATTTCCGCAACTAAAAATCCATCTGAGATCATCTCATACAACCTCATATACAAGAATTTATCATGGTCCCTAAACGCTTCTTCTTCTATGGCGATTACTTGCTCAAAGTCCCTTGGCATAAATTTTCTTATCAAAAACATTTTCAATCACATTTTTTTTGCAGGTGCTCCTATCCTTTCCATCCACGTCAAATATGCTCAGTGAAAAAGATATAAATCAAATCTTTTTTTGGCAATGATTCAATCTAGGTATATTTCCAATTTCATACACAGATTCTTTTTTCACACACTCTAAAGGGCTATAAACACTAAGTTTATCAATTGAAATCATATATCTTTTTCCTCTTAACCCCAAATATTAAAACAAGAAGTTAATCTTTTGTATGCACGTCTCTTCTTAACATCTATTTTTCTTGTCGAGCGCTCCTTTTGAGGTAATCGATATAAACTCGCTAACCATATATACTACTCTTTTTTCAACATATTTATGTGCTTGAATCTCTTATGGATATAAAATTTCAGCTGTGACATTAAATTAAATATCTCTTCCTATGCATCACAAATTGTTTTAAGTAATTTTCCATCGATATTCTCTATAGGAATCAAGTCAACTAGCACGGTAGTAATTATGTTTAGGGGTTACAAAGATTTAGCAGACTACATAACATCTTCCTATAAGGGAAAAATCATAGAGGTCGGTATAGGAAAACATCCAGAGGTGGCACTTTTGCTAAAGGATCACTTGGAGATAATTGTGACTGATACCTCTTATCTTTGTATTGAAGGCATCCGTTTCATAAGAGACGACATATTCGATCCAAAAATTCACATATATAAAGGTGCGAGCTTGATTTACTCTATTCGACCACCGGTGGAAATTCAGCATGCTATCGCATCCGTCGCAAAGCAAGTAGGAGCAGATTTAATAATCAGACCATTCGCATCTGAAAAGACGGATCTTAATAAATATTTTGATGAGTCAAAGTTGATAAACTACGGAAGTGCAGTTTTCTATTTGTATAAAAATAAATAGCGATTAGTGATTCTTTCTTGTGGTTTTTCTTTCTATATTTTTATTAGATCAGAAATGTTGTATCTCTCGTTGACATCGCATTTTTTCATATGAGTATGATATCAAAATTTTATAATACTTTTCTGTTATTCCTTCAAATCGAATTTCTGAGCTTTGCTTTAAATATCAAAATTCATCCTAATTAGTACTATCAAACGAATATTATCTCGCTTAATAGTTGTTAAATACAATTTTATTTTTGCCCCTAGATTTTTAAAGCTTAATTATTCCCTCAAGAATTCATGAACATAAAAAAAGCAAGAACTGCTAATAACGTTAATGCTACAAGTATCCACATTATAACAACTCTGACCTTTGGATATTCTTGTAAATATTTTTGAGAACTAAAGCTAATTAATAACCAACCCATGAAAAATAAAACCAGCCTATACCAATAATCTCCTAAAGATTCCATAAAGATAGTCACAACAGCAACAATAATCATTGCTATTCCAAAAATTATGGAAATTATTCTTAATTCTCTAAATAATTCAGCATCTGTCCTTTTTTTCATTTTTTCTTTATCTCCCTCAGACTTTTGCCAAAATTAACAATTAATGTGAAACTCCCAATTACTGCTAAAATGCCAAAGACATCAAACCAGAAAGTTCCTTTTAGATAATCATCAAAAAAAATTATCGGGAACAGAAGGAAGAAACCAATCCATATTAATTTGCCAGGTTCTATTCTTTTTGCAACTTTACTTTCAAAAAACGATGCTACAAGAAATCCCAATATGGAACCAACCACAAGCCACAAGGATATCTCATTTTTCATAAATCCAACTATAATTCCTATGAGTGCTCCGAACAAAAAATATATCCAAAAATTTTTATGTTTCATAGTATATGCTATATAAATTGAATTTATATTTAAATCTTTGTGATTGGAACTTAAACACAACTCTGCGGACGCAGGTTTCCAGAACTTCGTAACTGGAAACGAATATAACAGGAATTTAACGGTTCAGAAACCTTGCAGGGTTTTTCCACCCAAATTACAACCTTCGGTCGTGACTTCGTATATCCGCGAGAAGTTAAATTCAATTGAACCTAATATCCTTAATGTTCTTTGGGATTTTAGAATTCTTCGCTCTATTACCATCAAAACAAGTAACTTGAATGCATTTCAGACATAATGCTTAAGATGTCTTGTGTAAAAGGATGTCATCATGATAGGAATGGTCCTTTGCGGTGGTCATGGCAAACGTCTTCGACCTTTTACGTCCGAGATGCCAAAATCACTTATCGAAATCAAGGAAGGATATACAATTCTGGATAATCAGCTATTATGCTTCTTATCTGCCGGAATCGATCAAGTTGTTTTGTTGACAGGTTATCTGAGCGAAAAAATCATCGAGAGGTACGGTTCAGAATACAAAGGGGTGAAAATCGATTACATCGTAGAGGACGAACCTCTTGGAACCCTGAATGCCATAAAAATGGGTCTTGCCTCTGTGGAAGATGATGTGGTGATTATGAACGGTGATGTCGTTGCAGATCTAAATTTGAAAAAGATGATCACTACTTTTCAAAATTCCGAATTCATTGCAACTATGTTCGTCACGAAAATGAAGAGCCCTTACGGAGTAGTAGTTCTTGGTGAGAATAATATCCAGTCTTTCAGGGAGAAGCCCTTTTTAAATCACTACATAAATGGCGGCATATATTGTTTTAAAAAAGGTTGTTCTTCATACTTTGATGAATTTGAAATTGGCGATATAGAGAAAACTATATTTCCAATACTGGCGGATTCAGGCAAACTTGGTTATTATAAAGAAGACGACATGTTTTGGATATCTCTTGATACGACAAAGGACATAGAGGAGGCAAAAAAAGAGTATTCCAATAGAAAAGACAAGCCATGGGGTTACGAGAAGATTCTAATCTCTACTGATAAGTATTTGACCAAGGAATTGTTCATTAAAGAAGGTTATAAAACATCATATCATTATCACGAGCAAAAGGACGAAACCATGTTTATAATGGCTGGCTCAGGTTACATTAAATTTGAGGATAGAAAAGAGCGCTTTGGTCGGAACGATGCTATTCGAATAAAACCAAATACATCTCACACAATAGTAGCTTCGGAGAACACAATAATTCATGAGGTATCCACTCCAGATTTAGAGGATACTGTCAGGTTAAAGGATTTTTACATTAGGTGGAATACATGAAAAGAATATCTGTTATCGGAATGGGCTTTGTCGGCTTAGTTAGTGCAGCTTGCTTTGCCAATAAAGGTTTTGAAGTCATAGCATCCACCCATGACCCCCAGAAAGTCGAACAGATAAATGAAGGTAAGGCGCCTTTTTATGAGAAGGACCTGAACCATATTTTGGTGGAGTCTGTGAAAAAAGGTAATTTAAAGGCTATTGTAGGGAGAAAAGAAGCAATTATCAACTCTGATATCACGTTCATTGCTGTTGGAACGCCCAGTAAAAAAGACGGAGGCATTGATCTTGGGTTTATCAAATCTTCTGCTAAAGAAATAGGAAAAGTTCTAAAGGATAAAGACCACCATCTATTTGTAGTAAAAAGCACCGTAGCCCCGGGTACAACGGAAGAAATTGTCAAACCGATTATAGAAAAATATTCTGGTAAAAAAGTAGGATCAGACTTTGGGCTATGCATGAGCCCAGAGTTTTTGCGAGAAGGTAATGCAGTCTATGACACTATACACCCAGATCGAATTGTCATAGGTGAGAGCGATAAATCTGCAGGAGATACTCTGGAAGAATTCTATCGAGAGTTCTATGGCGAGAATTGTTCTCCAATTCTAAGGATGAGCCTTGTCTCAGCAGAGATGGTCAAATACACCTCTAATGCACTTCTCTCCACAAAGATTTCCTTCGCAAATGAGATTGGCAACATCTGTAAAGAGTTTGGCATCGATGCCTATGAGGTCATGCGTGCCGTCGGTATGGATCACAGACTATCACCGCACTTCTTACGAGCAGGTGTTGGCTTTGGTGGTAGTTGCTTTCCAAAGGATGTGAAAGCGCTCATACATAAAGCAAAGGAAATTGGTTACGATCCGAATCTTCTAAAGGCCGTGATGAATGTTAATGAGGGGCAGCCGAAAAGAATGGTTAAACTTCTCGAAAAAAAGCTTCCGTCCTTAGAAGGCAAGAAGGTTGCTGTGTTGGGTCTTGCCTTTAAGAACGACACTGATGATATACGAGAGTCTAGAGCGATTCCAATAATAAAAATGTTGATGGATAAGAATGCCATAGTTTCTGCCTATGATCCTTTGGCGAACGAGAACATGCGCCCCATCTTTCCTGACGTCAAGTACTGTACTAGCGCTGAGGAGGCGCTCATAAACGCTGATGCTTGTTTGGTGGTTACAGAATGGGATGAGTTCAAAAAATTGAATCATGAATTTGACGTTATGGAAAAAAAAGTAGTCATCGATGGAAGGAAAGTCATCCTTCCCAGAGAGGACATAGATTATGAAGGATTGTGTTGGTGATCAAATAAAAGTAATAGTTCCGGCCGCTGGTGTTGGCAAAAGACTATATCCTCATACACATACAAAACCAAAATCGATGGTTTCTGTGGCTGGCAAGCCGATCATCGGCCACATTCTCGATCGACTTATCGATATTCATGCTCAAGAACTAGTAATAGTCGTTGGATACATGAAAGACAAGACCATCTCATACATCGATGAGAATTATTCCTCTTGTTTTGGAAAAATTTCATATGTTACTCAAGATAAACCACTTGGTTTGGGCCACTCCATATATGTCACGAAGGATGTTATTGGTGACTCCCCCATAATGATAGCTCTTGGAGACATGATCTTCCAGGGAGGCTATGGAGAGTTTTTAGAGCGTCATGAAAAAAATGGTGAATGCTCAGGATCAATTGGTGTCAAAATTGTTGACATGCCGCAATACTATGGTGTTGTATACATAGATGATGAAGGAAAGATAATCAAACTGGAGGAAAAACCAAAGCTATCGACTTCTAATCTTGGCATCGCTGGCGTCTACATCATAGATGATACCCCCTTATTCTTTAAATCGCTAGACAAACTGATCGGCGATAATCCCAAAAAAGAGGGAGAATATCAACTTACCGATGCCTTACAAATCATGGTAGATGCAGGTGCAATGCTAAAAAAGTTTCATGTGCATGACTGGTATGATTGTGGTAGGGCGGATACTTTGTTGGAAGTAAATCGATTGCTCTTGGCCCAAGCCCCAATAAAGACAATACGCTCTACAAATTCCATCATAATTCAGCCAGTAGCTGTTGGAGATGGTGCGGAAATCATCAACTCCGTAATCGGTCCAGATGTGTCTATCGCTGACGATACAGTTGTCAAAAATTCTATCATTTCTGATAGTATTGTAGGCTCTGGTGCAAAGATAATGAATATGAATCTCCAGACCAGTATACTTGGGGACTCTGTAAATCTAGCCGGCAAACCAAATACGCTCAATATAGGGGACTCTTCAACAATAGAGTTCTAGGTTTTGGTAACTCTTCAGGGCTTACTTCTAAAAATCTTTGGGTGTTAACTTCAAGGGCTTTTAATGTGCTAATATACCAAAGTAATATATGGTGGGAGTTTGCACCTAAAGTAGGGAAAAAGCCCGACTTTAGGGTCAAAAATCATACTTTAGGGTCAAAACGGACTTTAGGTGCAAAGTCGTTCTTAGTTGCGCTAAAGAAGATTATAATATATTTTGAGTATTATCCAATCTAAAACTAATTGATTTGGATGTAGGGGGGAAAAGTCGTTTATAGTACACATGATATAGTTGGGGGATACAATCTAAAATCGAGAGATTCAATTCATGCTGCATGAGTAATAGGAAAAATGTAATAAAAATTATGTAGTTGACATTGATTTTTATAGGTGAAATGGATTAAGATTTTGAAACTTTGATAACAAGTGGTGAATAAGATGAAAACGGTACTTGTAACTGGTGGAGCAGGATTCATAGGCTCGCATCTATGTGAAAAACTGCTGGTAGAAGGTAATAAAGTCCTTTGTCTTGATAATTTGTCTACTGGAAATGAGAACAATATTCAACACCTGCTGAGTGATGCTAGGTTCGATTACATAAAGCAAGATATAATCAAGCCATTGAAAATTACGGACAAAATCGACAATATTTTCCATCTGGCAAGTCCTGCTAGTCCAGTTGATTATCAACGATTGCCTATAGAGACATTGTTAACTGGCTCATCAGGCACTCATAATGCATTGGATTTTGCCAGAGAAAAAGGGGCAGTATTCTTGCTAGCATCAACATCTGAGGTTTATGGTGATCCAGGTATTCATCCACAGCGGGAAGATTATTGGGGCAACGTAAACCCAATCGGTTTAAGAAGTTGTTATGACGAGGCCAAGAGGTTTGCCGAAGCTTTAACTATGGCTTATCATCGTAAACATGATATTGATGTGCGAATCGTTCGGATATTTAACACTTATGGGCAAAGGATGGGAAGGGACGACGGTAGAGCTATTCCTAACTTCATAACTCAGGCTATGGCCAATGAACCAATTACTGTATACGGTGACGGCTCTCAAACGAGAAGTTTTTGTTACATCTCTGACATGGTGGATGGAATATATAAGGCGATGATCTCAAACGGGATGAGAGGTGAAGTAGTAAATCTGGGCAATCCGGGTGAGATAACAGTACTGGAATTGGCTGAGAGAATCAAGAGAATCACCAACTCACGTTCGAAGATTGTATTTAAGAAATTGCCCGAGGATGATCCAAAACAGAGGCGTCCAGATGCATCTAAGGCAAAAGAAATCTTGGGCTGGGAGCCTATGGTAGATCTAGAGGAAGGATTAGTTAGAACAATAATATGGTTTGAAGAAAATCTTGAAAAGGTTATATCAGGGCATTTATAATGAGTAAGAACAAGAGCAGAAAACATACCTATAGTAAGGTAAAAATATGGTGGCGGTATCTTAAGCAAAAATTACTTCTAAAGTTCAAATTAATTCCCCAAAGGATATCAGATAGAAATATAATCTGTATGAAGGCGATAACGTTCTTCTGACCCTAACAGAAGACGAAATCATCATGAAACACGGAATAGGTATCATTAGATTGTTGTGGAGACTCATAAAAAAAGAGGTGGCTGTGGACAAAGCATTGTATTTCTTCAAAAAACTGCGGCAGGAACGGAGAATATAGATGTTGTATACTGCGGATTATATGGTGGTGTTAGCATATTTTGTAGATAAGATGCCGGAAAATACTGAGAAAATTTTCAGGATTGTATAAGAAGAGTTGAAGATAAAGAAGGGATACTAAAATATTGGGTTGGCAAAAGGCAATATTCAAGATAAGAAAGGATAAATGGTGCTAAAGAATGGTGCTAAAGAATGGTGCTAAAGAGCGATAATGGAAGAAACATATTCATACTTGAATGAATCACTGAAAAAGGTAGTAAAAGGCGCGGGATTCGGCTTTATAGGTGCAATTATAGGAAGAGTTTTTGGATATCTCACAAGAATAGTTTTAGCCAGATCCCTCGGCGCAGATTATTACGGTTTACTAAATCTCGGACTTGCGAGTTTTAGTATAGTGGCCGTTATTGCAGCTTTTGGGTTGGGAAGTGGAATCATAAGGTATGTTTCATATTATAAGGGCAAAGGAGAAGAAGGAAAAATCAAAGGCACAATCTATTCCGCTTTGAAAATAAATCTTCCAGTAGCTTTAGCTTTTACATATCTTCTATATTCAGGTTCAGATTGGCTCGCTATTCACATATTTCACGACCCAACTCTTTCTTCCGTCTTAAAAATATTCTCTTTTGCCCTCCCCTTCTCAATTTTGGCTGAGAACTTTATTTCAGCAACGATAGGATTTCAATATTTGAGATATAGGATTTATGTTCATGATGTCTCAGAAAATGCAATTAGGTTTATTGTGATTGCCATATTGCTTTCGTTAGGTTTTGGCCTATTAGGTGCAGCATGGGGTTGGTGCATATCGATCATGATAACACCTTTTTTAGCATTTTATTTCCTTGAAAAAAGAGTATTTTCAATTCTCAAAACAAAAACAAAGTCTTACCCGTTGGGAAAAGAGCTTTTCTCTTTCTCCTGGCCTCTACTCCTCGGTAGCTTTTCAGGTTTGGTATTGGGATGGTCAGATACACTCATGCTTGGATATTTTGCAACGTCTTCTGATGTGGGAATATACAATGCGGCTTTACCTACAGCCATGTTAGTACTAACAATCCCTAGTATCTTTGGGATTATTTTTATGCCAGTCGTCTCAGAACTCTTCTCTCGTGGAAGATATGACGATATTAGGGATATATACAGTATTGTGACGAAGTGGATACTTTCTTTAATCATACCTGCATTTCTTTTAATGGTCTTATTTGCTCCTTCTGTGCTAAGAATAATTTTTGGTACAGAATATGCTGGAGGAGCATCAGCTTTAGTACTATTAACCAGTGGATACCTATTAGTTTCTTTATTTGGTCTAACTGCTTCAATACTTGAGGCATACGGTCGAACGAAGATAATAATGGGCTGCACGTTCTTTGCCGCAGCGTTAAATTTTATTTTAAATCTATATTTAATTCCCATCTATGGAATAACAGGTGCAGCTCTTGCTACAGGGTCATCACTTGCTATTTTTGGTATTATTCAATTTTTATTCGTGTATCGAATAGCAAAAATGCAGCCTTTCCGATTCAACTATTTAAAACCAGTTCTCACATCTATTTTCGCTGTTTTAATCGTTTATGGAATAACAAAATATTTCATGGAGGTAACGTTTTTTGGTTTGATTGGGATGCTATTTGCATTTATCGTTATTTACTTTTTCCTGCTTTTGCTTGTAAAAGGATTTGAGGAGGAAGACCTGATGATAATGAGAACTATTGATGAAAAATTGGGAACAAAAACAGATTTACCTAGGAAAATAATCAAAATGTTCTTAAAATAGCTAAGTATATGGCTCTTAAAGTAGCTACATATACCTTTTTATAAATTGTATCTCTTTTTATAAATGAGAAATTTAGATTGGATATATCCTAAATATAAACCAAATAAGGTGATAGATTTATGAAAATAGCATTAGTTAACGTATTGGACGTTCCAGAGGTACCTCCTATGGGACTGGCATATATCGCCACTTATCTAAGAGAATACGGGAGTTTTGAAAATACTAAAATAATAGATGCAAATGTAGAGAACGTTTGGGATGGAATTAAAATATATAAACCAGATGTCATTGCAATATCTTCCATGACAATTACCTATAGTACAGCGATAGAATTGGCAAAAAGAATTAAACAAGAGCAGGACGTTCCTTGTATAATTGGCGGCCCTCATATATCCACCTTACCCTCCTCTCTATCTAAGGATTTTGATATGGGTGTTATTGGGGAAGGGGAACAAACAATACTTGAACTTATTCAGTTGTATGATAAAGATAAAGAGTTCAGAAAAGAGAAGTTAAAAGATATAGGGGGACTTGCCTATCACAATAATGGTAAAGTTAGCTTAACTAAAAAAAGGGATTTAATTCAGCCTTTAGATAAAATTCCTATTCCAGATAGGAAATTTCTTGATCCGTCATACTTCAACGAAAAAAGAGTTTTTTTTACTGATAGAATTGGACGAGAAGCCCACATGCTCACTCTTAGGGGATGTCCATACCGTTGCATTTTTTGCTCTACTTCGGCGTTATGGCAAAATGTCACTAGGTACCATTCCGTAGAACACATATGTAGTGAAGTGAATGAACTTATTGATAAATATAAAGTCAATGCTATCCAGATTTGGGATGATACTTTCACGATAAATAAAAAGAGATTACAAGAGATATCAGAGGCATTCAAAAAGGAGAAGATAAACGAAAAAGTAGAATTTTCTTGCCAACCTAGAGCGAACTTAGTTGATGACAACCTATGTGAAATATTAAAAAACATAGGTGTTACTACAGTGAGCTTTGGCTTCGAGAGCGGAAGTGATAAAGTTCTTAATTATCTAAAAGCAGGATCGGTTACTGTTGAGCAAAATAAAACTGCTATAAAAACATGTAAAAAACACGGTCTCAATGTGTTTGGAAGCCTTATGTTTGGAAGTCCTGGTGAGACCTTAGAAGATATCAGACAAACATTAGATTTAATTGACTTCATGGGAGATAATTATGTGGACTTAATATGGGCTTTTATATCAACTCCATTTCCATCGACTGAATTCTGGGAAGTCGCTAAATCGCGGGGTAAAGTAAATGATGAAGAAATGGATTGGAACACCCTAAGCCATAGCTATGCGAAAAATCCCTTTTTATTAGATGATTCTGTGGATAGAGCCGAATTTAAAAGGCTTTTTGAGGAAGCCAAACAAAGAATCTATGTATCTTTTGAGAGAAAATATTGGCATCATTCCCTAGGCTGGATGCTAAAACAAGGCATAGTCAATCCAAAAAGAGGATTTGAGGTTTTACTAAAGATTCTTAAATTAAAAACTAGTTATTAATTGAGCAAATTAGGTGATCAAATGAAAATAGCAATTATCCGTGGACCCTACCTGAACAAGTTTGAAATGCAGAGCTTTGAGCCTATGCTCGATAGCTGCGATTTAACTGCATATTATTGCGAAGAGATGTGGCGAACCTCCGAAAGCGTAAAGGCTGTAGATATCCCAAAAAAGAAACTAAGGTCAATAGAGGGGGTAATGGGTCTTCAAGTGAGCAAATTTTTGAGATATCCTTTTGGTTTGGTAGGCTATAGACATCACATGATTGGCTTGGAGAATGAATTAAAATCTTATGATATCGCACATCCAGCAGAAACATATCATGCATTTTCATATCAATGTATCAAAGCAAAAAGGAAATATGGGACAAAAGTCGCAGTAACATGTTGGGAAAATATCCCATTTTTTAATGAAACCCCGAACTTGCGTGGATACGTTAAGGCTAATTACATAAAAAAACTAGTAAGAGACGAGGCAGATTTATTTATAGCGATAACAGAAAGAGCAAAAGAGGCATTGATTTATGAGGGCGTTCCAGATGAGAAAATAACCGTGATTCCTATCGGGATGGATTTAGATAGATTTAAGCCTCGACCCAGAGACAAGGAAATCATCGGAAAATTGGGATTGAATGAAGACGACTTCATCATTTTGTTTGTTGGAGTTTTAAGCATTTACAAAGGCGTTTACGAGCTAGTTTACGCAGCGAAGAGACTTCTTCTCGACAAAGATTTAGACTTCATCAAAGAGCATCTTAAATTCGTCCTTGTTGGTTTTGGGGAAGAAGAGCAGGGGATTAAAAAGCTGTTGAAGAATCTTGGAATTTTAGAGCATTTCGTTTTCGCAGGACATCAACCTTACATGCAGATTCACAGGTTTTACAGTATTGCTGACATTTTCACGCTTCCGAGTAAGCCAATAAAGACTTGGCAAGAGCAGTTTGGGATGGTTTTTGTAGAGGCTATGGCTTCAGGCTTGCCCATAGTTTCCACTCTGAGTGGTTCAATACCCGAAGTTCTTGGAGATGCCGCAATGCTTATTCAACCAGCAGATGCATATTCGCTTTATCAAGGATTGAAAGAAGTTATAATTGATGATGAACTAAGAGGGGGGCTAAGGCTAAAAGCAAGGAAAAGAGCAGAAGAAAATTTCAACCCACAAAAGATTTCAATCAGGATAAAAGAGGAGTATGAACGATTACTATGATGATCCCATACATCGGTTGATGATAAGGAAAAACACCAAATTCTATATAAGTTATATCTAAGTTATATATTCCATATAAGTTGGATATTACTCTTAGGTATTACCCTACCTCTCAAGTAAAAAAATGTGTTGAAGATGTTTCGATAAAGATGAAGGATATTAAATGAAGGCACTGATATTATCGGGTGGAAAAGGGACTAGGTTGAGACCTCTCACGTTCACCACTGCAAAGCAATTAGTTCCAATAGCTAATAAACCTGTTCTCGGTTATGTGCTTGACTGTGTTGCACAAGCAGGTCTCACAGATGTTGGTGTTATCATAGCCCAAGAAACAAAAGAGGATGTTAAGAAGTATGTAGGAGATGGCTCTGAATGGGGATTCAAGGTGACTTACATTATGCAAGAGCCTTTGGGATTGGCTCACGCCGTTAAAACCGCAAAAGATTTTCTCGGTGATGATGACTTCGTGATGTACCTTGGAGACAACCTACTTGGTACAAGAATAAATGAGTTAGTGACTAATTTTCAAGAAGAGGGGTTCGATGCTTTAATCTTGCTAAAAGAAGTGGAGGATCCAAGACTGTTTGGTGTAGCTATTTTAGACGAAAAGGGGAACATTGTTAATCTTATAGAAAAGCCTAAGAAATCGCCTAGCAATTTAGCATTAGTTGGGGTTTATGTTTTTTCAAATAAGATTCACCAAGCTATAGATAGAATTAAACCTTCATGGCGTGGTGAATTAGAGATAACAGATGCAATTCAAGAGATGATAAATTTAGGCTGTAAAGTCAAAGCAGAAATCCTCGAATCATGGTGGTTAGATACCGGAAAGAAGGACGACGTTCTCGATGCTAATGCTTTAGTTTTAGATGATTTTTGCAAGGGAGACATTAAGGGAAACATAGATGATAAAAGCAAGGTTAGTGGGAGGGTTAGAATCGAAGAGGGGACAAAAATAGTAAACAGTATTGTTAGGGGACCTTGTGTAATTGGAAAAGATTGTACAATAGAGAATTCTTTCGTTGGCTCTTATACAAGCATTGGAAATAATTCAAATATTGTGGCATCGGCCATAGAGTACTGCATCATAATGGAGAATGTCGAGATAAAAAATATTGATAGGTTGGAAGAAAGCTTGATTGGAAGGAATACAAAAATTTCTAAAAACAGAAAACAAAAGGTATTAAAACTTCACATAGGTGATTATTCAGAGGTGGAGATTTAAGACGGGTGTTAATATGAAAGTGCTAATAACTGGGAATACGGGATTTATAGGGAGTAACATGTTCCGTTTCCTTGAAAGCAAAGAATCCGTAGAACCAATAGGATATTCAGAAAGCACAGGACAGGATATATTCGATTTGGATAAGTTAAGAGAATTTGTTAAAAATTGTGATGTCGTTTATCATTTTGCTGCTTACGCTAAGCCGGGTGAGAGTATAACTAATCCTGTTAAAGCGATAGAAACTAACGTTAAAGGTTGCTTAAATATTTTAGAGGCATGCAGAGAATATAAAGTTCCACTAATATATCCAAGTAGCTGCGAAATATACGGTAATTCAAAAGAACCCATTAAAGAAGAGGCTCCTGTAAAACCACTTAATCCATATGCTGCGAGCAAAGCCTCAGCCGATAGCATTTGTTTTTCGTATTATATAAGTTATGATATGGATATTAAAATTGTGAGATTATTTAATCCCTATGGTCCAAAACAGCAGTTGAATAAAATAATACCCATATTATACTTCCAAGCCATCAATAATGAAGATCTTACCGTGTTTGGGGAAGGAAATGATACAAGAGATTATGTATACGTAAAGGATATTATAAGGGGGCTATGGCTAGTAAGAAATTTGCCCGCGGGCGAAGTAATAAATTTAGCTACTGGGAAAGAAACAACAAATCTTGAAGTTGCTAATTTAATTTTAGAGTTAACAAATAGTGATTCAGAAATATCCTTTATAAATTATCCAAAAGAATTTGGAAATATTAAAAATCAAGTTGGGTCATTTGAAAAAGCGAAAAGGCTGTTAGGATGGCATTCGGAAGTAGAGTTAGAAGAAGGTATTAAAAAGACTATAAAATGGTTAGAAACAATAAAGGAGTAAAAGGATGGAGACCTACGAAGAACTGGAAAAAATAAAAGAAGAGATTTTTAAGAAAATAGCAGAATATTATGAAGTTAAGAAGGGGGAAAAGGGGGAATCTGTCCCAAGTTCATACAGAATAAGTTATGCTAAAGCTATTTTTGATGAAAAAGAGGTAATTTCAATAACAGACTCTATTTTAAAAGAATGGCTTGGTTTGGGACCAAAGGCGAGAGAATTTACTAAGATGTTCTCGGAATATCTGGGGGTCTCAAAGACGGTTTTAGTTAATTCAGGCTCATCTGCAAATTTACTTGCACTAACCGCACTAAAATCAAATAAAATTAAAAAACCATTAAATAATGGAGAAGAAGTAATAACACCCGCCGTAACATTTCCTACTGTTGTTAACCCAATAATACAGAATGACTTGATTCCAGTAATAGTGGATGCTAACATAGAAACTTATAATATCGATATTGAGAGGTTAAAAGAAGCCATTACTCCTAAAACAAGGGCAATTATGTTACCCCATATGTTGGGAAACTCAAATGATATGGACGCTATAATAGATATTGCTGAAGATCACAAACTTTATTTAATCGAAGATAATTGCGATGCGCTTGGATCTGAGTTTGATGGGAAAAAAACAGGTAGTTTTGGTATTTTATCAACTTGTTCTTTTTATCCTGCACATCACATCACAATGGGGGAGGGCGGATCTATCTCTATTATCGCAGACGATGCGAATCTATATAGAGTAATAATATCCCTTAGAGACTGGGGGAGGGACTGTTGGTGTGAAAGTGATGAGAAATCACCCACTGGTGCTTGTGATAGAAGATTTGAATGGGAGATTGGTGGGACAAAATATGATCATCGCTATATATACAGCCATATCGGATATAACTTAAAACCAATAGAAATTCAGGCTGCAATGGGAGTGGAACAGCTCAAGAAGATAGGAGATTTTAACCAGAAAAGGAGGGATAATTTTCAATATCTATATAATAATTTGAGAAAATATGTGGAATATATATCTTTCATAAAAAAACCAAAGAAAGCTAATCCTGCATGGTTTGCTTTTCCAATTATGGTAAACGAGAAAGCTCCTTTCTCTAGATACGAAATTACGAAATACTTGGAAGACAAAGGAATACAAACAAGATTACTATTTGCAGGAGAAATCACTAAACAGCCAGCGTACAAATCAATCCAATTCAAATCTTCTGGGTCTTTAGAAAATTCTGAAAAAGTGATGAAAAATTCTTTTTTCATTGGAATTCATCCAGGGCTTAACGAATTGCAATTAAAATATATTGTTAAGATTTTTGATAGTTTTATGGAAGGGTTTAGGTAATGAAGATACTAATAACAGGTGGAGCAGGCTTCATAGGATGTAATTTTGTTCGATATATGCTAAAGAAGTATCCTACTGAAGAGATTTTAGTCTTAGATAAACTAACTTATGCTGGCAGAATAGAGAATTTACAAGACGTTATGGATAAAATAAAGTTTATCAAAGGAGATATTTGCAATAAAAAGGATGTTGAGAAAGTAGGGCATTGCGACGCCATATTCAACTTTGCAGCAGAGACGCATGTTGATCGCTCGATAATAGATGCAGGCATATTTGTAAAAACGGACATTCTTGGTACTTATAATCTATTGGAGCATGCAAGAAAGCATGATGTTGAAAAATACATCCAAATAAGTACGGATGAAGTATACGGTTCGATAGAAAAGGACTCTTTTAAAGAAAGTGACATATTAGATCCATCTTCTCCTTACTCAGCGAGCAAAGCGGGAGCGGATTTGTTAGTTAAGGCATACTACAAGACTTATGGCGTGCAAGCATTAATAACTCGCAGTTCAAACAACTTTGGTCCCTATCAGTATCCAGAGAAGCTAATTCCTGTTCTCATTATCAATGCCTTGTATGATAAACCGTTACCAATTTATGGGGAAGGTAAAAACATAAGAGATTGGATTTATGTTATGGATAATTGTGAAGCGATAGATTTAGTATTTCAAAAAGGAAAGATGATGGAGACGTATAACATCGGTGCTGGAAATGAAAAAACGAATATAGAAATTGTAAACTTAATATTGGGGGAAATGAAAAAACCGAAGAGTTTAATAGAATTTGTAATGGATAGGCCGGGGCATGATTTTAGATACTCTTTAAATTGCGAGAAAATAAAAAGATTAGGATGGGAGCCTAAGGTAAAGTTTGAGGAAGGGATTGAGAAAACTATTAATTGGTATGCTGAAAATAGAGGATGGTGGGAAACATTGTTGAAGTAACAATGGGTGATAAGTATCCAGGAATCAGTGTCGTAATACCGGCATACAATGGTGAGAAGACAATTGGCAAAACGATAGAATCTATTTTGAATCAGAAATATGAAGGAGAAATTGAAATAATTATTGTGAATGACTGTTCAACCGATGGTACCTTAGAAGTTGTTCAGCAGTATCCAACAAAGATAATAAATAATGATACGAATTTGGGATTGGCTTATTCTGTAAATAAAGGTGTAAAAGCCTCAAAGAATGATATTGTTTCCGTGATTCATGAAGATATACTATTGATTGACAAAGAATGGGTCAAGAAATTAGTCCCTTATCTCAAGGAAGGAGTTGCAGTAGTTTCTTCACCTGTAATGTTACCAAGGGAAATCTATGACACATTTGGTTTCTGGGAGATGGTTTTATTCTCATGGGATTTGAAAGAAGATTATGAAAAAACTGTGGAAATTTTCACAGATGGGTATAATGAATTCAAAAACGTCATTTTCAAGAAAGATATTTTCCTAAAGTTTGGAGGATTAGATGGAAATATATACCGGGCAGCTTGTGAGGATGTGGATTTGAGTATGAAATTGTTTAAGGCAGGTTATAATATGGTCTCAGTTCCAATCCCAGTTTATCATCTTCATTCTTCTCGTGCAGCTAATCTTTCAAAGATATTATTTGAATACCGACCTCGATTATCAGAAGGACAAGGCGTTTTGTTCAGAAAATACGGATTTAGATCATGGGACATAAATAATCAAAATTTCAAAACTATTGCGATTATAGCTCTTTTTGTTCCCTTCAACATAATTCGAATAGTCGGAGCACTTTTCATCCTTGCAATAATTTTTGGAAATACGATAAGAGCATTTAAGGTTATGAAAAATCTAAAAGTTTTTATATTAGTTCCTCTAGTAAAAATTTTAGATTATTTCTTAGAAGTAATTTACTTCTGGAAAGGTTTCCTAACAGGTAGGCAGAGGAAATGAAAATAATAATTACAATCCCAGCATATAATGAAGAAGAGAGTATTAGTTATGTGATTAGCGGTATTAAAAAAACGATGGATCAAACTGAATACGAGTATAAGATAATTGTTGTCAATGATGGTTCGACAGATAACACAGCTAATATCGCAAAAAGTTCTGGGGCATTAGTTTATTCACATCCATATAATTATGGTCTAGCTGAAACTTTTAGAACTGAAATAGAAAAAGCTTTAGAGGGCAATGCGGAGATAATTGTCCATATAGATGCGGATGGACAATATAGGCCAGAGGAAATTCATGAATTGATAAAACCCCTAGAAAATAAAGAAGCTGATTTGGTATTAGGCTCAAGGTTTGCCGGGGTTATTGAAAAAATGCCATTTGTTAAAAAATTAGGCAATATTGCTTTTTCAAAAGTAGTTTCTCAAATAAGTGGAATAAAAGTGACAGATGCGCAGACAGGGTTCAGGGCATTTACAAGAGAGATCGCTGAAAAAATCGAGATTATTTCTACACATACATATACGCAAGAACAGATAATAAAAACAGTTAGAAATAAGTTCAAAGTAAAAGAAGTTCCGATTTATTTCGAAAAAAGGAAGTCAGGTACGAGCAGATTGATGTCGAATCCAGTTGATTTTGCAATTAAGGCATGGATTAATTTATTGAGAATATATAGGGATTTTGAACCTCTAAAGTTCTTTGGAGTAGTGGGGTTTGTTTTAATATTCACTGCTATATTAACTTTTTTTTGTAGTATATTCTTCTTGAGGGAACTTTTAGATATAACAGTTATAGTTCTTATTTTAGCCGGAATTCAGATTATATTATTTGGTTTTTTAGCAGAGATGGTGAAAAAAAGGTGACAAATGACAAAGAGGTGCACAATTTTAAGGATTTAGATCCAGAACTCTGTACCTTTTGTGGCACGTGCGTAGGTGTATGTCCTCAAAATTCATTAATCGCTAAACACGGAAAAATTTATTCGGTAGGCAAATGTAAATCTTGTGGACTTTGTTATAATGCCTGTCCTGGTAGAGAAGTTGCCTTCTCTAAATTAAATTCACATATTTTTAAATCTTCACAAAGAGATAGATATGTCGGTGTTTACAAATCATTATATGTGGGACATTCAAGAGATGTAAAAATAAGAAATAATGCATCTTCTGGAGGTGTCGTAACATCATTATTAATTTTTTTATTGGACAAAGGTCTAATTGATGGAGCTATCGTTGTTTGCATGAAATATAAAGAACCATGGAATTACGAAGTAAAAATTGCGAGAACAAAAAAAGATATTTTGAAAGCTTCACAATCTAAATACTCTTTAGTTCCTCTAAATGCTATTTTAAGTAAAATAAGGAAAGAAGATGGTAATTTTGCCCTTGTGGGTTTACCTTGCCATATCCATGGTATTAGAAGTCTTCAAATGATGGGGTGGGAACACAGTGATAAGATTAAATATTTAATTGGTCTATTTTGTGGTTTTAATATGCATTTATCCGCAACAAATCATCTTATCAATAAATTAGGAGTTGAAAAAGGAGATATACTAAGTCTCCAATATAGGGGGGGCAATTATCCAGGTGGTTTCCTTATAAAAACAAAAAATAATAATGAAAAATCTCTTGAGAAGTTTTATTATAATCTATTAAACCTAATGTATGTTCCTAAGAGGTGTCTACTTTGTGTGGACCTTATGAATGAACTTGCTGATATCTCGGTAGGTGATGCGTGGATTAAAGATATTGATAAAGATGGATGGTCAACAGTTATAGTTAGAACAGAAAAAGGAGAAACCTTGTTTAAGGATGCCATAAAACACAATTATTTGGGCTATAAAAAAATTTCAAGAGAAGATCTTTTAAAATCACATTCACATTTAATAAGATACAAAAAAATAAAAGTTTTTATCAGATTATATTTAAGCAAGAAAAAACCGATATATGATTTGGAGTATCCTAATATGAAGATACATGAATATATACCGGGCGCTCTATTCTTTTATTCAGTTAAAATTCTGGGCAATGATTATATTAAAAAAGTTATAGGTTTTTTGCCACTAAAATTATTTGGGATTATAGCACATTTAGGCAAATACATAATAAGAAAGGGAGAGCTAGAATGAGCGAAAATAGCTATCGAACTTATGTTTTAAATAATATGCCACGCCTGATAAGTCAGCTTGACCGGGACAAAAATTCTCTGACATATGGCTGTTTCGACAGAAACTATTGGCATTATAAGATAAGAGACTTTCCTTCAATAATTCTTCAACAAGGTTCTTTAGCTTTAGCCTTACTTTATTCAAATAACTTCAAAGGAAATATTTATTATAAGAACAAAAAAATTGAGGAATGGACTTTAGCATCCCTCTATTTTTGGATGGAAAACCAATTAAAGGACGGTTCTTTTAATGAGTATTGGCCAAATGAGCACGGATATCCTCCAACGGTATTTTCTTTATATACCACCTCGGAGACATATAGGCTATTGCATGCTTTTATTGACAAAAAAGACGGCTTAGAAAGGGCCTTAATTAAATCGTGCAACTTTATCTCTAAACATGATGAAAAGGGAGCACAGAACCAGGAAATAGCTTCTATTACCTCGTTATATAGTGTGTATTTATCAATCAAAGAAAAATGGTTATTAAATATTATTGATGAAAAAGTGAAGCAAATCCTCAAAAGGCAATCACATGAAGGATGGATCTCTGAATACGGTGGTGCAGATATTGGGTATCTGAGTGTATCACTGGGTTATCTCGCTGAGTATTATAAAATGAGTCAAGATAAAAGAGTATTTCCTGCTCTAAAAAGTATTGTAGATTTTATGCAGTTCTTTATACATCCTGATTCTACCTCTGGGGGGGATTATGGGAGTAGAAATACTGAATACTTTCTTCCAAACGGTTTAGAGATTTTAGCAGCAGATTATTCGTTGGCAGGTGCTATAGCTGATAAATTATTAAATAATTTAGAAAAATATCAAACTCTTCCTAACACAGTAGACGAGAGATATCTTTCTCATTATTTCTTACATTCTTATGTTGGTGCACTACTTAATTATAAACCCAGAAGAGATATCCCAAAGCTTCCGTGCGAGATAAAATGTGAGAAATATTTTAAAGATGCGGGTTTATATGTTCTAAATAATGGAAATTATTATGCTATTTTAGGATTATCAAAAGGCGGAGTTTTAAAAGTTTTTTCGCAAGGAAAAGAA
The DNA here is from genome assembly GCA_042577985.1 of Halobacteriota archaeon. Lineage (GTDB taxonomy): Archaea > Halobacteriota > UBA148 > UBA148 > UBA148 > UBA148. The sequence continues at coordinate 32,569 of JBHPDI010000001.1, forward strand.
ATTCTAAATGACTGTGGTTATATGGCAAAAATCTCTAAAAATAAACTCATTACAACTAATTGGGTTGATCAGAGTTATATAAAAGAAAAGAAAGGGAATACTTTTATCGTTTCTGGTGATTTCCACTCGATATCACAATATTTACCCACCCCTTTAAAGCATTTCTTGCTGAGAGGTGCGTCGAGTATATTTGGTAAGCGACTTATACCTATTTTGAAAAAGCGACTAATAACTAGAGATATAAAAGTGCCAACTACTTTTAAAAGAACGGTGACTTTTCATGGTAAAAGAATAATTATCGATGATATTATTACTTCTGAAAACGTATTAAAAGAAGTTTCTACATCCGATGGTTTTTCTTTCCGATATGTTCCATCATCTAAATATTTTCAAATTAACGAAATTAAGAGAATAAATATAGATAAAATTTTCCAAAATATTAGGAAAATTGAAATCAAAAAGGAGGTAGACTGCATAAATGGAAAAGTCTTTATTGCAAATGAAAATCACAAGAAAAGAAATTCATAAGAAACCAAAAATTTTTTATGCCATGAAACTTGCTGAATAAAGACAAAAGGATATTAAAATGTCAGATATTATACTAATCCAACCGAAGGCAGGGGTTTATGAGATAACTAGTATCAGGATGCCCTTGCCATGTTTGTCGATTGCCGCCCTCCCGGATCGAGATGGCTATAATGTAAAAATTATAGACCAAAGAACAGATAAAAATTGGCAATCAAACCTTATCAGTTCTCTTAAATCGAAACCCATTTGTGTTGGTGTGACCAGCATGACAGGCCCACAGATTGGGTTTGCTCTGGAAGTATCCAAGTGTATTAAGGATAACTCAGATGTTCCTGTGGTGTGGGGTGGAGTCCATCCTTCTCTGTTACCTGAACAAACACTGGAAAACGAAAATATAGATATAGTTGTGGTGGGGGAAGGCGAAGCCACTTTTTTTGAGTTAGTTGCTGCATTGGAAAAAGAAAAGCCTCTGGAAGATGTGAAAGGAATATGGTATAAACAGGATGGCAAAATTAAAAGAACTCCTCCAAGACCATTTATGGATTTGAACGCCCTCCCTGATATGCCCTATCATCTTGTAGATGTGCATAAATATTCTGCCTTTGATCTAAGCGGAACAGGAGAACAGGCCCTTTCGGTTATGACCAGTCGGGGCTGTCCATATGGTTGCAGCTTTTGTTATAATACGGTTTTTAATAAACGTAAATGGAGAGCCTTAACGGTAGAGAACTCATTAAAACGGATAAAAAATGTTGTGGACAGTTTTGGAGTTAAGTCGATTTACTTCCCTGAGGATAATTTTTCATTCGATCTTAAGAGATTTGAAGGGATTATCAAAGGAATTATAGATGAAGGGCTGGACATAACTTGGGGTTCTCAGGGGATCAGGATGGACTCTGTTGGGAAGATGAGCCATGAACTTCTATCACTAGCTGAGAAAAGCGGCTGCAAGAATCTGGATATTGGTATCGAATCAGGATCACCGAGAATCCTGAAACTAATAAAGAAAGGAGCAACTGTTGATCAGATTGTAGCAGGGGGTAAAAAACTTTCCGAGCATGATTTTATAGTAAAATATAATTTTATGATGGGGATTCCAACAGAGACAAAAGAGGAAAGGAAAGAGTCGTTGGACCTTGGCTCAAAGTTAATCAAAGAGAATAAGAACGCATATATGCTGTTTCATATTTATACACCATTTCCTCAGACTGAACTCTATAAGTTGGCATTAGAAAGCGGTTTTAAATCTCCGTCCACACTCGAAACATGGGCGAAGTTCAACTATCTCGACTGGACATATAATTACGATTCGTGGTTATCCGATAAAGACATAAAAATTTTAGGCAATTTGTCTTTCATATCTCGCCTTGCTAACAGGAATATAAGGTATAAAATTACAAACACATTTATTAAAACAATGTTTGACTTGTATTATCCGATAGCCAAGTTTAGGCTCGATCACAATTTCTATTATTTGTTTATCGAAAAAGCAGTGGAAAAGAGTATGAGACCGGTATTACTCAAATATATGTCACAAATTGGTAAAAAATATACGAATGAACCTTCAGACATTTCCGCTAGAGATGGTTAGTCCATATTTATTTGTGAAGAAATCTAAAGTATAGTTTGGTAAAAAACAGAATAAAATTATGCTTTCCAATAAAAAATTGTTATTCCTGCGATTTCATCTTCCACATAAATGGAATCCCAATCAATGATACCAGCCAATACCTAACAATAGAAAATAAGATGCCAACACCCAACAATTTTTCTGGTGCAGCAAACCCTGAGAAAAGAAAAATAATGGCCGCATCACGAGTACCCATACCGCCCAGTGTAACTGGAATCAATCCAATGAAAATTGCAATTGGGATATTAGCCATTGTGAAGAACAAGGGAACGTTAATTCTCAATGCATAGAAAAATATTAGGGTTTGTAATATTGATATACTCCAAATTAAAAGAGAATAAGAGAGAATAATCGAAAATACTCTTTTATCTTTCGTTAGTAATTTCGTAGAAAGAATCAGGTTTTGAATTTTTTCATTCCATGAACTCTTTATCGGCAAGCGGAAATTAAAACCAGCGTGTGCAAGAAGAAATATTGCAATTATGAAAATGAAGATGCTTAACGCAATAAAAGCTAACTCATATTTCTTACAAAACGTCATGCCAATTAAAGAAAACAAAACAAGTGTAAGAAAATCAAACATTCTCTCGGTTATTACGCTGCCAACTGTTTTACTTGCTGGAATCTTATTTTTTAAATAATATGCCTTGATAACATCTCCTGACTTGGAAGGAGTAATCGAAGTTAAAGGAAGAGCAGCCATTATCAAGTTAAGGCATTCTTTGTATGGTAATTTATAGCCCATTATTTCTAAGATTATTTGCCATCGTTTTGCAATGATAGGTATGATCAAAAATAACAATAAAAGCGCAATAAGCAGATAAAAGAGATTAGCGTGCGATAATACATCCATAACCGAATAAAAATCTATTTTTGTGAAGATGAAGTAGAAAATGGCTATTGTGATGGCTAATACAATAACCGATTTCAATACTGAACTGCTGCTCCTTTTCAATGTCACTCTTCCTTCTCCTTCTACATCTTTTAAAATCCCTCTAATTATAACTACTTTTTACTTTTTTTAAATCAATCTTTATATACTTACTATTTGCTATAGAATTAATAAATTGTATGATAACAATAACGAAAGGGGAGGATGTATGACAAAATCAATTCCAAAGATAGTATGCGGAGCATTTACGATGTATTTATCCTTGGTGATTTTGGTAGGTTATTATATGGACCACTTTGGTTTTTCGCTCACGATTGGCAGAATTATTTTGCCTTTACTTGCAATTTCTATTTTCTATATTGGTTTTAAATTTTTTAAGCATACTCCAATCTCTTACGAATTCGATAAAACATATACCCTAATATTTTTTACAATATTAACTGTATCATTCATCTATTTTTTGTTGCCTTCTCTACCCTCTTTCCTGCCTTTAGGCAGTAATGTGGACGCCCCCCAAGCGTATGCAATTACAAAATTAATTGCTGATACCCGTTCCTTGTTGTTGCACCAAGATTTTATTTGGTTGGATTATCAACCGGTATGGAAGGTCTACCCATTTGGGTTGCATCTAAATGTTGCAGTTATTTCGTGGATTTCAAATATACTCCCTATCAAACTTATATATCCATTTATGTGTTTGATTATTTCAATGTCTATTGCGGGAGTATATGGAATAACAGTGGAATCAAAAATAACCGATAACAAATACCTTGCTGCCATTCCAAGTTTTTTACTGGTAACTTTTGTTCTTCTTAACCTCCAGATGAGGTTAGGGGGCCCATTCCCACGACTCTTTGGTGCTTTTTTGATAATAATGTTCGTGTGGTTCCTGATGGATTATGTCAAAAGACCTTCATTATTATCGGTGATTCCGCTGATTTTAATTGAATGTGCCGTGATTAATAGTTATCCCACTTTTTCAATAATACCCATTGCAATGTTTACTTTTGCATTAATTTTTGCGATAGATCAAAAAAAGATAAAAATACCTCATTTCATTTTGTTTAATGTTATTGTACTTCTGTTGTCCATTTCTTATGTCATCTATTTTTATAACACGACTGCATACCTTACAAATACTGGAAATCTAGATGTAATAAACCAACCTAGCACCATGGGAATACAAATAATGCCATTCAATCCCTGGTTAAGCGATCAGTCCATCTATGTGAACTTGGCTAACATGGCTGCAACGTTATTTTTTGTTGTTTCCATTCCGGGGTTTTTATTACATTTTACTGACAAAAAAGCCAGAGAACTCATATTATTTTATAGCATTGTATCATTACAAATATTGGCATTCCTAGTTCTTGTTTTTCTTATTAACATGCGATTGATGCCAATAAATAATACAATCTATGTGCTGATGTACCCTGCCGCTATTGCTATATTTCTTGGGATAAAAAAAATTTTTGATATTGAGAATATATCAAAGAAATTTAGTGCAATTGCATTTGTCTGCATGATTTTATTAACATTCGCAACTGCGCCTGTTATGTCTCTCGGATGTTCGACAGGTCTAACAGGCAGAGAGGTGGGTATTACTCAAGACGAATATGATACTGCTCTGTGGGTTAAAAATAATATTGGTGAAGATGTTTCAGTTTTAGCAGATCCGGGGGCACAGTTCTTCTTCTTTGTAGCATCAGAACAAAAAAACATAACATTAATATATTCCTCTTATGAACACTTGAATAAAGAATTTAGAGAATGGCAAACGCAAGCGAAATCCGGTGATATTGTAGTAGTATTAAATATATATGCAGTTAGTTCGGCCATTGTTTTACATCAGGATAATACCGTGGACATAGATAATACTACATATGAGATTTTATATCCTAAGGGAGTTTGTTACGTTTTGAGGTATATCTAATTTTTAATGTAAAATGTGAGAATTAAAATATTCGCACCACTGTGAAAGATAAACATAGTCCTGCAAGAGCAAATGCAATGCCAACTATTATACTTCTTTTGATATATGTGTAGTGTTTGCTATTATAAATTAAGTATTGAGTTATTAGTGCGCCACCAATCAATATCAAGGCAATATCTGCCATGTATATGTAGGGATATTTATCTAATGCCCCAATGTATGATTGGTAGAACTGAGGTGCCACAACTATTGTTATTATAACCCAAGATGCAGAAAGATACATGATTATTTTTGATTTCCACTCCTCAAATTCAAATCCTTCTAACAATAAAAAAATTGGAAGTATAAAACCTACATACCGTAGCTGACCGTATCCATAAACAGGAAATATGCTAATCAATAAATAACCTGCAACTCCCCATGCTAAAAGTGCTGCAATTTTATCTTCATTTTTCTTATAATACGTCCACATAACCAGCAACAATAGCGCAGTGACCACAAAATAACTGAGCTGCGCATATACAGAGATATCTCCCCATTTTATTCCTGGATAATGATGCCAATATATAGAACGAACATCGGTGTTCATCAAGCCGTATGTAATTTTAGTGTACCAATTCCATCCTATATAGGTTATTCCGCCTGCCAATAAGGGAAATATATTCTTGAATTTACGTTTGAATATGAAGTCATATAAAAATAGTCCCCCTGCAACAACAAAGCTAAAACGAGTAAGAATACCTATAGAATACAAAAAGCAGCTTATCGTATAGTTTTCTTTTAAATAACAATAAACCAAAGCTAAGCATAAAACATAACCTAGGGGTTCAGATAAACCAATAGTTCCCCATGCCACAATAAAAGGATTTAGAGTAACTACAATTGTGCATAATTTAATCTTTGTTTTTTCTTGAAAAAGTTCAGATGAGGCCAAATATGCAAGAATTGGAGTTGCTACAATTAAACAGAAACTATTGATTAGTAGCATTGACTCCTTAAAAGGAAAAATCAATGACAAAATCCTAATGCAAAAAGGATAAAATGGTGGGAATCCCACAAATTCTGGTATATAGTATCCATTTTGAGCTATTCCCAAATAAAACCAACCATCCCACACAGATGCCAAATCACTAAGGGCATCATGTGGGTAATAACCCCAACCCACGCCACCATAACCAAGCGTAGAAAAAACAATAAACATGCGAGCCAAATGCAAAAAAAAGGAAATGATTATTAAACCAAGTAAAAACTTATAGTCCTCTTGAAATTTCTTTTTTCCTTTCTCAATAACCCTGCTTATCATATGATTTATGGCATAAATCATTTTTTAGTTACCCTTCCTTTCTGTTACCCTTCCTTTCTACCACATATTAAAATATCACAACCTACTCCTAGTAACTCCAATCTTTTTTCTAATCCTTGTAAAAGAGCCAATAGCCTTTCAGAATTTAGTAAGGCGATAAAGGGCGATAAAACAAAAAGAGTTGAGACATGATAGACGTTGACGTCATTGTCTTTTAGAAGTTCTTTCAACTCCTTTGGACTGAATATTCTTAGATGTTGTTCAGCATAGTTCCGTCCCTTCCCAAAATGATCCCAAAAGAACTCTATTAGCGACCAGAGAGAGTTTGAATTGGGCATAGTAATGCTAACTCTCCCGCCTGGTTTTAGTATGCCTGACACCTCGGCAATCATTCTCTCTGGCTCTGGTACATGTTCTATTATATTTCCCAATATTGCAACATCGAAAGTATGGGGCTTAAATGGCAAGTTTTGAGCATCTGCAACAATAAAATTGGTTTTTTCATTTCCTCTACTTCTCGCATATAGAACACCGGGGCGACTCAAGTCAAATCCAACTACTTTACCCCCAAATTCTGTGCACTTACGTGAAATCACACCAGACCCGCACCCCATATCTAATATGAGTTCATTTTGTCCAATTTTAGTGTTTTCAAATAAATTCTTTATCCTTCTTCTCTGCCAATGCCTCTGTATAAGAATATCTGAATTATATGCGATTTCATCAATGTCCCCCTGTACCTCTTCATATCTTTCCCTCAAACCTGTGCCAGTGATTTCTGAGATGAAAAAGCCCTTAAGCCCAAGACAGTCAACAGAAGTGTTCATAACTCTAACTATTACTGCAAATGCTACGCTAGCACTGATCGGAACTCCAATCAAACTAAACGTTTCTGATATCCCAAATTCTTGTATTCCAAGCCCAGCTGAGGTGAAAGGTACCATTGATAGGGCAGTAAGAAGTGGGTTTAAAAACAAAGACTTCAATATACTGAGATCGATACCAAGTGCCCTGCCTATCATAAACCACTCAAAACCCCTTAAAATCCATCCTAAAAACGAGATTGAAAGAATCATGGGAATAAAGCCCCTAACCTTAGCTGATTCTTTCTGTACTTTCAGAATGAAGCTGCCTATTCTATGCTTCTCAAGTATCTTTCTGATTCTGTCTGGGATATGTATGTTGAAGAAAGTTAAAGCAACCACAATAAGAAGTGCGACTATCATTAGACCAATCGAAAGAACTCGAAGGATATAGCCCGGTATGCCTATCAAGCTAAGTATCATTAACACAGCTACCGCGCCAAATACGACCTTTAATATGAGGTCGAACACATAGCAATAAGAGATAGTAGATAACGCAGCCTCTGGTTTAATCCCTCTTTTTTTAAGTGGAACCAATGAGTACATATATCCCGATCTTGCCGGAGTAAAATCTGAGACTATCATCCCACACATATGTGCCCAAAAAACTTGCCCCAGCCGTATTTTCTTATCCACCTTTTTAAAAATTATATGTAATCTGTATGCCATAATAAAATTGTTCAAGAAATAGGCTAATACAGCTAAAGTCAAAAATAGAAAATTAAGGTTTGTAAGAATTTCAGCGACTTCCTCGAAATCTGTGGTGTACACAATTGCTATTACAATTGCAATCCCAATGAGGATCTGGATTATAGTATATCCTTTATTTTTCATCACATCTTATTCCCCAAATAATGATTTTAAACTTAACCTTAATTTTAACACTACTATTGGATACTCTATAATAATTTTAATATTTGATTTAGATAATCCCTTCGCCCTGTTCCTAAATATTATAGGTATCTCTTTCATTGTAAATTTTTTCTGCTTAATTTTAAAAAGAGTTTCTGGACCTACACTATATCCTTTTGAAAAGTAATTATCTAAATTTATTGATCCCAAAACCTCTTTTCTGTAACACTTATAACCTCCACTACTATCTTTTACTTCTAGTCCTAATATTATCCTGTTATATATATTTGAGATGTGACTTAGTAAGATATTCTTAAAATGGCAGTTTATAGAGTTCCCACCTTTAACGTATCTAGAACCGATAACAACATCATACTTTTTAATTTCTTCCAAAAACCTTGGGATATCCGCAGGGTCATGAGAAAAATCCGCGTCCATTTCAAAAATACAGTCTACATTCTGTGTTAAAGCGTATTTAAAGCCCGTAATACCTGCTGTCCCTCTCCCACGCTCATTACGATGAATAACATGAACCATGCCAGCATATTCTTTTGCCAATTTATCAGCAATTTGCCCTGTACTATCTGGAGAGTTGTCATCCACAATCAAAATGTTTACATTTTTATTTTTTAATATCTCTCTAACTATATCTTCAATGTTTTCTTTTTCATTGTATGTAGGAAGCATCACTATCGCTTTCATTTAATAGTATCTCCTCTGATCACTTGACATTGCCCTTTTCCCAATCATTAAGAAATTGTCTTATTCCAATATCTGTCAGAGGGTGTACAATCATTTTTTCAATAACATTAAAAGGAATAGTGGCAACATGTGCACCAGCTTTTGCTGCCTCTATCACATGCAATGGATGTCGAATGCTCGCAACGATGACCTCAGTTTTTATATTGTAGTTATTGAAAATCGTTATAATCTCCCTTACCAAGTTCATTCCTTCATGACCTATATCATCTAACCGTCCAATGAATGGACTGACATAACTGGCACCCGACTTAGCGGCAAGCAATGCTTGATTCGCTGAGAAGATTAACGTCATATTCACTTTAATATTTTCCATGTTTAATATTTTCGTGGCTTTTAACCCTTCTTTGGTTATGGGAATCTTTACAATAATATTTGGTGCCAATTTTGATAATTTCCTTGCCTCTTCGACCATCTCCTCTGTCCTTAAACTAATAACTTCAGCACTAATCGGTCCATTCACGATGCTACAAATATCCTTTAGCAGTTCCTGAAAATCCATCTCTTCTCTGGCTATTAGGGTTGGGTTAGTTGTCACTCCATCAAGTATCCCTAAACCATTAGCCTTCTTTATCTCTTCGATATTCGCAGTGTCAATAAAAAATTTCATTTCCAATCACTATCCTCTAAAATCCATTTAGCAGCGGCATACAAATCGGAAGCGGTATAATCTATATTTTCATTTTTTTTCACGCTTTGAACACGCCCAGTTAGAACTAATATCGTTTTACAACCCATTTTAATCCCAGGTACTAGGTCTGTCATCTTATCCCCTATTACGTAAGATTCTTTTAAGTCAATATCCAAATCATGCGCTGCTTGCTTTAACATACCTGGATTTGGCTTTCTGCAATAACAACCAACATCTGGATGATGTGGACAATAATATATAGCATCTAAAAATGCTCCTTCTTTAGATAATTCCTTTTCCATCTTTTGATGAATATTTATCAGCATTTCTTCGGTAAAATATCCACGCACAACACCGGCTTGATTTGTAAAAACTACAACCTTTAAACCAGCATTATTCAATAATTTAATTGCTTCCCCCACTCCTGATATAAGTTTAAACTCATTTGGATGACGAGGAGCAAACTGATTAGACTCTGGATGAACTACTTCTTCATTGGTCGTCCCGTCCCTATCCAAGAATACTGCTCTATTCATTATCACCACCAAAAAGCTCTTTTTCAACAATGTCACAAATAATATGCCCTATCGTAATGTGTGCCTCTTGAATTCTAGGAGTGTTGCTCGATGGAACCTTTATGCATAGATCAACAACTTTAGCAAGTTCACCTCTTCTACCAATAAAACCAATTGTTATTGCACCTTTTTCTTTGGCAGTTCTTATACCTTTTATAACATTTGGGGAACTACCGCTGGTGCTGATACCTATAACAATGTCGCCACGCTCAACCAGTGCTTCGACTTGTCTTGAAAAAACATTATTATATCCATAGTCGTTTCCAATGGCTGTTAGAATGGATGTATTAGTAGTGAGTGCGATTGCTGGCAATCCCTTTCTTTCCAACATAAACTTGCTAACTAGCTCACACGCTATATGTTGAGCATCTGCTGCACTTCCACCGTTCCCAAATAAAACAACTTTTTTTCCATTTTCATAAGCTTTAATAATCCTCTCACATATTTTCTCTATTTCAGCGCTTTGTTCACGAAGTTCCATTTTAATTCTTGCACCCTCCTCTAACATCTCACTTATCTTCATCTCCAACCTTCCATATTTGTAATCCTTTTGTTTCAAATCCAAAATCAATTATCTTCACACCATATTCTTTGATTTTATCTTCCACTTTGTACTTCTTGTCGTACTCGCAGAAGAGCAAAAGATGTCCTCCCCCTCCTGCACCAAGTATCTTTCCGCCAATTGCTCCGTTCTCTCTTGCAATTTCATATAGCTTGTCTATTTCAGGGTTAGTTATTTTATTTGATAGCCTTTTCTTTTCTATCCATCCTTGATGTAAAAGCTCACCAAATCTCCTAAGATTACCTTTAATCAGAGAATATTTCATTTCATCGGCAATACTCTTCAGATTATGCATTCCTTCTATCGAGTCTTTTTTTCTTTCTTTATATCTTTTTACCAGATCAACTTGAATTTCACTCGACAGTCTTGTATCACCTGTATAACAGAGCAACAAGCGATATTGGAGTTCGTTTAAATTTTCAGAACGGAGTCGCAACGGATTTACAATGACTTCATCCTTAAATTCGATATAGTTAAGTCCTCCAAATGTGGAAGCGTATTGATCCTGATATCCTCCTTCCATCTTTAACTCTTCTCTCTCTATATGATATGCGAGTTCTGCGACTTCGTATCCCTCCATGCAAATCTCAAGGAATTCTTTGAAAGCCCCTATCAAAGCCACTGTAACTGCAGATGAGATGCCCATTCCAGAGCCAGGCGGCATATCGCTATGTATTAATAAATCACATCCTTTATCAACACTAAACTCGTTTATTATTGCTTTTACTATGTCTAATCTGCCATTGTATTCCAGTTCTTCTCCAATTTCAAAGCTTTTTTTTAATCTATAATCCAATGAATATATGTTAATTGCTTTATTTTTATTCGGTGTAATGGTGGCGTATGCATATTTATTTATGGTAGTGCTGATCACTGCGCCGCCATGTTCTCGACAGTAAGGTGGCACATCAGTTCCTCCACCTCCAAAACTGATCCGAAAAGGGGATCTACTCCTTATGACCATATTAGCTCCTCCAGCTCTTTTTTGATCCTCTCATAGTCTTCTGGTGTGCCCAAGTCTCGAAAGTAACAATTCGTTTTATATCCAAATATGCGATTTGTTTCCACTATCTTTGGAAAAAGGTCATATTCAATAGAAAATACCTCTTTGGCAGGCATATAACTGTATATGTCTAAGTCAAAGACATAAGCACCCGTGTTAATACTTCCAAAGTTTTTTTCACTTTTTTCTATAAATTTCGTAATTATGCAATGTTCATTAATTTCGACTGCTCCGTATCTATGGTTTTCTTCATTTATGTTAGCCAGTGATATTGTTGCTAAACCCTTTTTTTCTTCATGAAAACTCAAAAAATCAGTGAAATCTGTGAGGAGATAAGTATCTCCATTCATAACCATGAATTTATCTTCATTAACAACATAGGATTCCGCGTTTTTTAGAGCCCCGCCAGTTCCCAAAGGTTTTTCCTCCTCCACATATTCAATGTGTACCTCAAACTTTTTCCCATTTCCAAAGTAATTCTTGATTTCATTACTCATATACCCAACAGAAAGAATAATGTCTCTTAGATTGAACCTCTTTAGCAATTCGATTTGCCATTCCAAAAAGGGCTTTCCACATATTTGAGCCATAGGCTTTGGCTTATCACTAATAATTTTCCGAAGCCTTGTTCCAAGTCCACCAGCCAAGATTATTGTTTTCATAATAAGCCTATTTTTTTTCAATTATGCTTTTTCAGTAGTTCCAAAATACCCCTCTTCCGAGTACGATTATATACTATACTTTCATGTCGGTTTGGCGGATTGTTTATGTGAGGATTGTGAATAAGCGGTAGAATGGATTGGAAAATCGTGTTCGAAACTCGGTGAATCAGGAAGTACTATTTTAAGACTTTCTTTGCCGACTCAACTATTTTTCTTGTCGTTAAACTATACAACTCATACAACTCATTAGTATCGCCAGATTGTCCAAATCTATCTCGAACTGCTACAAACTCCATCGGTACCACTTCATTACATACAATTGTTTCTGCTACTGCGCCACCTAATCCCCCCAAGATACTATGCTCTTCTACTGTAATGATTGCCCCGGTTTCACGGGCTGCTTTTATTATAATATCTGTATCAATAGGCTTAATCGTATGTATGTTGATCACCCTTGCATCAATCCCTTCTTTATTAAGGTCATCCGCTGCATCTAATGCCTTACTAACCATCGTTCCAGTTGCTATGATCGTCAAATCAGATCCTTCTCTCAGCGTTATACCTTTTCCCAACTCGAATTGGTAATTCGAATCAAATAGGATTGGTGTTTTAATCCTACTCAAACGAACATAGAAAGGTCCTGGATAGTAAACGATTGCACATATTGCCTGTTTAGTCTCTTCTGCGTCGGCTGGCACAATAACCTGCATATTTGGAATGACTCGCATGAGGGCTATATCTTCTAGCGATTGATGGGAGGCACCGTCTGGACCATTGCTCAGTCCTGCATGACTTACAACGATTTTTACATCCAGATTATCATGAGCTACTATACTTCTAATTTGTTCCCACGCTCTGCCAGTTGCAAAAATCGCATATGAACTTGCAAAGGCTATTTTACCGGAATATGCAAGCCCAGCTGCCGTTCCTATCAAATCTTGCTCAGCACAACCAACATTAAAAAATCTCTTAGGGTATCTCTCTGCAAATTTACTCGTTTTTGTAGATGTTGAAAGATCTGCATCTAATACGACGATTCTTTCTTCTTTAGCACCTATCTCAGCTAAACACTCACCATAAGCATCACGTGTGGATTTTTCAATCATGCCAACACATCTCGTTTATAAATTGAATCCAATTCATTCAGTGCTTTTTCAATCTCTGTCGGAGTTGGTGCTCTTCCATGAAAATCTTTTATCCATTCCATAAAGGAAACACCTCTGCCCTTTATTGAATGAGCAATTATCACAGTTGGCTGCCCTCTCTTATTTTTTGAGGCATTAAATGCTTTTAAGACTTCTTTGACATCATAAGCATCCACCTCAATGACTCGCCAACCAAACGCATGCCATTTTTCTACGAGCGGTTCCAGACTCATAATTTTCTCTGTTGGTCCGTCTATTTGCAGACCATTTCGATCTACAATAGCTACGAGATTATCTAAATTGTAATGAGCAGATGTCATTGCTGCCTCCCAGATTAGACCTTCGTCACACTCTCCATCCCCAAGGAGAACATAAACTCGGTAGTTTTTATTATCAATTTTTCCCGCCATAGCCATGCCATTTGCTATCGAAAGTCCTTGACCTAATGAGCCTGAAGACATTTCTATCCCTGAGATTCTATTTCTATCAGGGTGTCCTTGGAGAACACTATTAACTCTTCGAAGATTTTCCAATTCTTCAAGCGGGATATAACCGGATTCCGCTAAAGCTGCATATAGTGTTGGGGCTGCGTGACCCTTGCTTAATACAAATCTATCTCTATCGGGCCAATTAGGATTTTTTGGATCATGGTGCATCACATAAAAATATAATGCTGTAATCACATCTACACATGACAATGACCCACCAGGATGCCCTGACCCAGCTTTTGAAATCATTTTTAAGACATGTACTCGAATTCTATATGCTTTTTCCAAAAGTCGTTTAATATCTTCTTCCCTTACTTTCATTCTCCTCTCTCGATATAGCCTCTTTTAATTCTTGTGTGGATAACAATGCCAAGCCCTTTTTATTCGCAGTCAATCCCGCGGCATAATTTGATAGTTTTGCTGCCTCTACTAGAGTTGCACCTGTTGTTAGACCCAAAGCTAATACACTTGTAATCGTATCTCCAACACCTGTAACATCAAGTGGATTTTTTACAACCGGAGGAATAAAGGATACACTTTCATTTTGCTCAAAAACATAAAAACCTTCTTCTACCCATGTTATTAAAACTCCTTTGCATTCTAGCATGGTCATGATTCTTTGGCCCATATTTCGTATACTTGTTTCGTTAATTGGTGTGACTCCAGTGGCATAACTTGCTTCTTTTCGATTTGCTCTAATCACGGTCACACCTTTGTATAATAAAAAATTTTCTTTTTTAGGGTCAACAACAATTTTTTTTCCATATTTCATCGTAATTTCGACTGCTGTGTCCACAAGTTTTGGCGTTATAACACCTCTACCATAATCAGAAATAACAATTACATCCACATCATCAATTAATTCTTTTATATAATCTATAAGCATTATAGTGGTTTTAGAACCTATTTGTGCTTTGTCGGCTCTATCTAAACGAAGTATTTGCTGTTCAAAAGTTCTAATCCTGGTTACCAAAGTTGTAGGCTCTTCTGTTCTAAAAATACCGTCTGTAGCTATGCCTCTATTCTTTAATTCGTTAACCAAATAATCTCCCTCATGATCATCTCCAACAACACTCGCCACACAAATTTCTCCTCCCAGCGCATGAAGATTATTAACGGCATTTGCAGCTCCGCCTATCACAAGAGACTCTGAGCTAATATCAACAACTGGTACTGGTGCTTCAGGCGAAATCCTGGTCACATCACCAATAATAAATTTGTCCACCATCACATCGCCTATCACCAATATTTTCTTATTATTAAACTTGTCTACTATGTCAGATAGTTCTATTCTCTCACCTCTCTTTCTGCATAGTTTTGGAGTATTTAAATAAGTTATGGTGTGCTGCAATCATTATGTAAACTTACGTAGCTAAATTAAAGCAGATAATGGTGGGGGGAAGTATGAGCAGAAAGGGTAACACAACAATACAATCCTTTTTGTTTTACGTTGCGTTGGAGCATTCGACGAGGTCTCCAGAGTTATTACTGGGGTTTGCCATATCTGCTAAATTAAAGCCATAGGGAAGAACGGTAGAAAGGGAAGATGTTGTTGTAACTCTTAATATGGATAACGATAACAATAGGTTCATTAATAAGGATAGGTATGAAACACTTTATGGGATGGGAATGCATTTTTTTAAGGAGAATTTAATACTAAAATGGGGGAAGAAATGCGAATAGCAATACTAAGCACATTCCCAGATAAGAAATGTGGAATTGCAGATTACATATATCCAGTTGTTCAAGAACTTAAAAAGAGTGATGAACTAGAGAAGCTCATCGTTATCGGAGACCTTGAATCTACGAAAGCAGATTACATGGTAGATTTTAAATCGTTCAAATTGTATAAACTTGTAAATGAAATTATTGCTAAAGAGTCAATAGACCTGCTATACATAGAGCATGAATATTGGATTTATGGTAAAACCAATCTCGGCTTCATTGGGGTACATAAAAAGCTGGATATACCCATCGTTACTAACTTCACTGCAATTTCCTCAAATGATCCGGGCATCTCCTTATTGGAGCGCATCCGGGCAAAAATAGTGGAAGGAATAGTTTCAACCAGGGCGAAGAAGATAGTCGTTTCTTATGGAGCTGATGAAGAGCAACTTGCTGACTTGCCAACGCAGAAAATAGCTAAAATTCCACTTGGAATAGCTCCCATTTCTAAACTTGAAAAACGTAAAAAAGAAGGAGACAAGAAAACCATCCTATTCTTCGGGATAATATCTTCTCATAAAGGTGTAGAAAATCTCATTAAATCTTCAAAATACCTCAAAGATGTGAGAATAGCAATCGCGGGCAGACCTAATATGGATTTTAAAGAACTGCTAATGCTTAAAGAAGAATACTTAAAATACAATGAAATAATCCTCGATTTCGAATGGATACCTGATGATAAGAAAAATGAATATTTCAGCAAGGCCGATGTAGTAGTCCTACCCTACACAAGGATAGGTATTCAATCTGGAGTGTTATACGATGCTCTAGGTTATGGTGTTCCTTGCGTTGTAAGTAGTGGGGGAATGATGGGTGCAGTTGTAAATGAATATAGTTTGGGGGCGGTAGTGGATCCAATGGATCCAGAAGACATTGCAAGAGGTATCACCAAGGTACTCAATGGTTATAGCAAATATAAAGATAATGTGCTTAAATATCAGAAGACAGCGAGTTGGGAGAACGTGGCGAAGATGTATGTCGGGTTATTTAAAGAGGTATTAGTTTGATTTTGACAAATTAAATATCACTGTTTGCCGAAAATAGTGCCAAAGTTTGTTTTATCTCACGGATGGTGAGCAGGAGGTTATTTCAGAGATTCCGAGAAAAGTAGCGGAACTCGACAAACTGTTAGGGATTGAGGTATTCCCTAAAATGATGCGGAATTAATGTTATAAAGAGAAGGAAGAGACAACGGTGAAGATGATAAGTGTTGATTTGGGGTGTGGAACAAATAAAAGGGCAGATATCGGTTTGGATAGTTAATTTAAATATATGCAAAATTTAGTTACAATGGATGTAATATGGAGGTGAAATACATCTATGGAATCCTTGGATACAGAAGGTGGAAAGGGTGAAAGTGGTGGTACAGGAAATCAACCAAAAGTCTCTATTGTTCTTTTGGGCTATAATAGGGCGCACATGCTACCAAAATGCATCGAAACCTTGAAAGAGCAAGATTATGAGAATATTGAAATAATTTATGTAGATGATGCAAGCATAGACAATAGTGTAGACGTTGCTGAATCTTATGGGATAAAGAAAATAATTCGGCTGCCAGAGAATAAAGGTTTCGGGCCACCGAATAATAAAGGTGTGAAGATTGCAGAAGGTGACTTTGTTTTTTTTGTACATGATGATATGTATTTTGAAAAAAGCTGCGTTTCGGAGCTTGTAAAAGAGATAACAAACGATGAAGATATTTTTGCTGTTGACCCCCTCCAATATAATTGGGAAGGCACAGAGATACACCATGGTGCTATAAAGATAAAGAAGAGCGGTCTCAAAAATTGGTTCCCTTTTGTCCTGGTAGATTTTGATGTTGTAGACGAAAAAATTGAAATCCCTTGGGGGTGTGCCGGCAGTTTAATGGTAAGAAGAGAAATGTTCGAGGAACTAGGTGGATTTGATAGCACTTTCTTCCTAGACTGCGAGGATACGGATTTATGTGTAAGAGCATGGATGAGGGGATGGAAAACGGTGTATGTTCCATCTGCTAAACTTTACCACATGGTATCTGGAGGTACCAGAACCCCATCAGATTTGAGAATGCTCAGCGGTGAGAAGAACTTCTTAAGATTCGTTCTTAAGGTAATGAGCAAGAAAATGGTTGTTAGAATGTATCTTGCAAAATTGGTACAGGCACTTGGATTAATACTTATGGGCAAGAAAAGGGGTGTGCTTATCCTTAAGGCAATGGTAAGGACCCTATCAAACTTTAATGAAATCTCAGAGGAAAGGAAAAAAATATTTTTAGCAAGTAAAGAGAGCGGTGACGAGATATTAGAAAAATTTTTAGCTAAATCACAATAACACCTATACCTTTTTTATGATACCTTTCACAAACCCAACAAACAACCAAATATATTTGTAAAACAAAAGTATTGGCATGAGAAATATAATCCTGGAAAAATCTTCTATTATGATAGACCTGAGTATGATGTATAAATAAAGCAAGAAGAAAGGTATCAGCGAAATAGCGATATAAGTTATATTTATATGCGCTATAACGGAAACAATCAAAAAAATAGGTAAAGCAGCGAAGTAGATTATTATAAACATTTTAATTGTGTTTCCAAGCAGATTACTACTGAAGTATCGCCAATTCGCCAATGGCTCACCATACCAGATACACTTCTTATAATATCTGAAGAAGCCTATATCTTGCTTCTCCTCATGATTTACGGCCTTTGGAGCGTATAGGAATTCATATCCTTGCTTTTTAAGCTCATCGAGCTTCTTCAACACTCGATTATACAATTCAGTATCTTCTCCAGCTCTCAAATTCTCATCGTATAAACCAACGATATCGTATAACTTCTTCCTTGGCATTAGGGGGTCTACACCCTTTAGCTCTTCTGGAATCTTGCTCCAGCCCATTATTTTGTCGTATAGATAAACTAACAATGGAAATAGACCTTGACCTTGTGGTGGATCAAAACCTTCTTTAGCTCTTACGCAGAGAACTTTATCAGATTTTGCATAATGCTTTGCTATTTCATTGATAAAATTCTTCGAGATCCAACAATCAGAATCCACAAATACAACTACGTCGCCATTTGCATTCGAAATTCCTTCGTTCCTAGCTGCACCAACGCCTTTTGGCTCCTTCCGAATTATTTTGAATGGAAATTTCGATTTCTGCTTATAATTCTCTATTATCTCTTCCGTGCCGTCATCCGAACTATCCACAACTACAACTTCAATACTGGGATATGTTTGACTTAATATGCTTTCAAAACATTTACTTATCGTATTTTTCGCATTCTTGCTGATTGTCACAACAGAAATTAGCATTTAAACATCCTTATTTATTCTCTTAACTCTTTATTATCATTTTTCCTGTTCCACAATCCTCGTTATTGCGGTGATGTTCCAAACATTTTCGTCAACATTTCCATTCAAATCTAAAAAGGGACATATTTTCAAGACTTCAAAACCAGCACTTTCTAGATAGTATTTTAGTTCTTGAGGAAAATAGAATCTAACGACATGCTTTTCGTTAACTTCATTGAAGGTGCCCTCCTTTTTATTTAGAACGATTAATTTGTAGTTCACTTCACAGATATGGTCAAAAGCCCTTAAATTCGGAATTGCAACTCTTAAGATTCTCACTTTATCATTTTCGATCTCTTTTATTCTTTGTTCTGGAAGAGTCCTCATAACAGCTAATCCGTTCCAAACATCAAAAATAAAAATGCCGTTTGGTTTTAAATGCCTGCGTATATTATTTAATGCCTTAACTACGTCAGAATTTTTTGTTATGTACCCCATCACAGCAAACATAGCAATACATGCATCGAATTTTTCGTGTAAGCGGAAATCACGCAGGTCCATGACACGAAACTCTAGGTTTGCTATGTTCTTTGATTTTTCCTTTGCCTTTTCGATGATCATTTCTGAAATATCGGAGCCCACAACGTTATAATTTCTTTTTGCCAATGGAATTGCGTGACCGCCAGTGCCACATCCTGCATCGAGTAGTGTGCTTATTGGTTTTTCAGAATATTTTCTAAAAATTTCCTCTACAAAGTCGCATTCTATTTCGTAGTTTTTATCTTGGTAAATCAAGTCATATACGTCGGCTAATTCTTCTTTAAAAACCATTAATTCCATCCCCTTTTCGAATATCTTTTATTTTGCTTATGATATAATCTAACTCATTCTTCCCAAGTAAAGGACTGCTAGGTATGTAAAATCCATTTTTAGCCACATAATTGGCAACAGGGCATTCATCCTCTCTGACCCAACCTTTCTGAATAAAGATCTCCTGCATATTATAAGGAATAAAAGCTTCACGTGTTTCTATACCGTCTCTAGTCAATTTCTTCATGACGAACTCTCTTGGGAAATTAAATCCCTCCTGAAGAACTATATTGTACATCCAATAAACATTCTTAGCATAGTTTTTCTCAACTGGTAGTCGTAAGCCAGAAATGTCTCTAAGGTTTTCGTCATAATAATGGGCAATCTTACGCTTTTTATCAATTATTTCATCAATTTTTTTAAGTTGGGCGCAACCAATAGCAGCTTGGATATTTGCCATGCGGTAACCAAATCCGATATCCGTGTGCATAAATTTATTATTTGTTCCGAAAGCTAAACTCTTTAAGGAGCGTACTTTATCGGCAATTTCAGCATTGTTTGTAGTTACCATGCCCCCTTCTCCCGTGGTGATAATTTTATTCGCATAAAAACTGAAGCACCCGACATCACCTAAAGAACCGACTTTTATTCCTTTGTACAGAGCACCGTGAGCTTCTGCACAGTCCTCAACGACATATAGCCCGTATTTCTTTGCTATCTTCAAAATTGGATCCATGTCAACAGGATGACCATAAATATGCACAGCCAAAATTGCTTTAGTTTTTTCATTAATTTTTTCTTCAATTAACGCAGGGTTGATATTCCATGTGTCAGGTTCTATATCAATTGGAATGGGCTTGGCGCCTTGATATAGGACAGCAAAAAAGGTTGCCATATTAGTGAAGGAGGAAACCAAAATTTCATCGGCATGGCCGATTCCTAATGATGCTAATGCGAGATGCAATGCGGAAGTACCACTGTTTGTAGCAATACCATAAGCACAGCCAGAATAATGTGAAAAATCCTCCTCAAATTTATCTATATATTGTCCATATAGACCTGAAATCGCACCGTCTCCAAGTGCGGATAAAACGTATTTAGTTTCCTCTTCATCTAAAAATGGCTGAGATACTGGAATCTTCATTTGTCTAAGATTCCTCCTCTCGTGTGTTCCTGTTTCGGATTCTCTCATTTGTTTGCTACCCGATTACTATCTGATATTAATTTCTCTGTGAGCCTGTACGTATCTTTTTCGTAATTTTTACCTCCTCTGGGTCCCCTTGTGAATACAAGAAACTCTGAATCTTCCAGAGCAATTAAAGCGTGTTTTTCCATTGGAGGTGTGAAGACTAAATTTCCCGCCTTAATAATCGCAGTCTCAATTTCCTCTTCACCGATTTGTGTTAAAAGTTTTAGACAACCTTTAAGGACAAAAGTATATTGCACGGATTCTTTGTGATAATGGTTCCCCCGGACTGCCCCTTTTTTTGACGATATAAGAGTGATATATTCAATAACCTCTTTTTCCAGGATATCTGTTATTATACCCCTTTCATCTTCAAATGCATACTTCTTATTGGTTATCTTCATATAGTTATCCTACCTATAATTCAGTCTATAATGTGTGGTTTTGGAATAGGAATAATAAATTTTCCTCCAGCATCTTTATAATTTTTTAAATTCTTTATTATTTCATCAGCAAAATTCCAAGCTAACAAGAGGGCATAATCTGGCTTTTGTTTAATCAATTCAGAATCTGGCAAAACAGGTATATGTGTTCCTGGAGTATATTTTCCTATTTTCAGAGTTGATTTTTCGGTAACAAAATCAAGGATTTCAGGACCAATTCTGCAATAGTTCAATAAAGTCATCCCTTTTGCAGGTGCACTCACTCCGGCTATTCGTTTGCCTTCGTGTTTTATTGATTTTAACATCCAGATAAGCTCCTCGCGATTGTGCTGCACAGATGTTGCGAAATTTTTGAGTGTATCGTGCTCATATATTCTCTTCTCTTTTTCAAGTTCAAGGAATTTATCGACATTGCTAGAGATCGGATAGGCGTTTTTTCTTGCTACAAAATAACGCAAAGATCCTCCGTGGATATCTACTTTTTCAACGTCAAATATCTCCATTCCAAATGTATGGAATAATATGCTCACGGGTTTAACCGATAGGTAGGATAGGTGTTCATGGTATATGGTGTCATACTCCAAATTTTCTATTAAATCAACTAAGTAAGGCGCTTCAAAAATAAACACTCCATCATCGTCTAATAATATATCTAAAGCTCTTACTAGAGAATGTAGATCATTAATATGAGCAACAACATTTGTTCCAGTTACAACTTTCGCCTTCTTTCGTTCTTTTGTGATTGTACGTGATAAAGCTTCACTAAAAAAATCATGAATCGTTTCTATACCCCTTTTTATAGCTATTTCACCTATATTTCTTACTGGTTCAACGCCTAGTACATTAACAATACCTTGATTCTTGAAACCCTGGAGTAATACTCCAACGTTGCTTCCAATATCAACTACCAAATCCTTCTGCGTAAGACGAAATCTTGAAACTGCTTCCTGGGCGAGTGAATGAAAGTGTGCAACTCCTGTTTTAGTCGTGGATGACTCGTAGGGATAGGTCTCGTTGAACAACATCTCGGGTGGAACAACATAACCTATCTGGACTAGAGAGCAGCCATTACAGATAAAAGCCTCCAAAGGATAATATACTTCTGGCTCCGTCAATCTATTAGGGGATAAGAAATCATCCGCGGTGGGCGTGTGTCCTAGATCTAAGAATTTCGTTAAGCTTTTACTGTGGCAAATTCTACACTGCATTTTAAGGTCTCATAATCAAATTTGTTTTTGTTTCAATTTGTGTTATCAATCTATTTTAACATATCTTGAAAGGATTTTATCTTCACTTGGATAATTGGGAGCATCCCACGGGAATTTTTCCCCACTTTGCCATCTCCCCCATTTACTTAAATCTTCGTTTACCATTTCCTCCACAAGCTCGTCAAATTTCACCTTAGGCTCCCAACCTAATTTCTTCTTTGCCTTTGAATAATCCCCTTGTAAGAAGTTGACATCCAAAGGTCTTTTGAATCTTTCGTCAATTTTAACATATTTTTGCCAATCTAAACCAACAATATCAAATGCTTTTTCTGCAAATTCTTTTACACTATGGGATTCATTCGTTGCCACTACGTAATCCTCTGGTTCTTTTTGCTGAAGCATAAGCCACATGGATTTAACATAGTCTGGTGCGTAGCCCCAGTCCCTCTTTGCTTCTAAGTTGCCTAATTTTAATTCCTTTTCTATTCCAAGATCAATCTTTGCAACAGCGTTGGAAATTTTTCTCGTTACGAATTCTAACCCTCTTAATGGGCTTTCATGATTGAATAAAATTCCATTACATGCGAAAATATTGTACCCCTCCCGATACTGCTTTGTTAGCCAGTACCCGTATAACTTTGCTGCAGCGTACGGGCTGGAGGGTTTAAAAGGTGAGTCCTCGTTTAAACTCGATGAATGCCCTCTTCCATATAATTCGCTTGTGGAAGCCTGATAAAACTTTATTTCTGGGTCGATTTGTCTGATAGCTTCTAAAATCCTCGTCACACCCAAACCTGTTATCTCCCCGGTTCCAATAGGTTGTTCAAAAGATGCACCTACAAAACTTTGCGCCGCGAGGTGATAAATTTCATCGGGTTCCGCAATTTTAATTGCCTCCACCATAGAACTTGCATCTACTAAATCCGCAGGTATCAACTTCACCCTCTCAAAGATGTCTAAGTATTGCAATCTCCAGAAGTTCGGTGTGGAAATTCTCCTGTAAATCCCATAAACTTCGTATCCTTTATCTAACAGAAATTCTGCAAGATATGCACCATCTTGACCTGTTATGCCTGTTATTAATGCCTTTTTCATAATATCATCCTCTTTCCCATGCTTATATAAATATACAGCCTCTTATTACCAATATCTTTTAAAATGAAAATATTTTCAAAACATGTATCGAGTCGCCTACGAATTCTCCATTGTGTGGAATAGGAATGTTAGGAGTGACGTAAATTATGTTCATAATAAATCCTCAATAACCTCTTGATATCTCTTTCCGATCACCATCCAATCAAAATTATCAATAACCCATTCTCTCGCTTTTTTCCCCATCTCTGTTTTTTTATCCCTGTTCATCAAAATCATTATTCTATCTGCCATCTCCTTCACATTTCCCGGTTCAACCAAATATCCTGTTTCACCATTTTTTATCGTATCCAGCATGCCGCCTACTTTCGTCCCTATCACAGGTTTTTCACATGCCATTGCTTCTAAAACCACAATCCCATAAGGCTCTATTATACTTGGTTGAACGTAAATATCGCACTCTGAATATAAAAAAGGCATTTCATAGTTTGGAATGGGTTTTTCTAGAAACTCAACTTCTCCCTCTAAGCCAAGTCTTTTCACAAGATTTTTCAAATTCCTTTCTTCTGCTCCTCTCCCCAAGATGTATAGTTTTGCTTCTG
Organism: Halobacteriota archaeon; assembly: GCA_042577985.1. Taxonomy (GTDB): domain Archaea; phylum Halobacteriota; class UBA148; order UBA148; family UBA148; genus UBA148. The sequence continues at coordinate 56,734 of JBHPDI010000001.1, forward strand.
ATGACTCTTGTAAGAGTTGCATCGCCTCTATTAGATAATTTAATCCTTTATATCTGTGCAATCTAGCAACCGTTAGAATCTTCAGTTTGCATGATGTGGAAAGCTGCCCCTTACCCTCCATTGGTCTGAACAATTTCGTGTCCACGCCAACATTTATTACTTTTATCTCTCTTTTTACTCCCAATTCTTTTATCATGAATTCCTTGGCAGAATTACAGTGTGCAGTTATGACATCAACGCCATCTCTCACGATTTTGTTGACTGTTTTGTCAAAAGTTTTCAATAGAATCCTCTTTTTGAGATCCGTTGGATAATATGTTCTCTCCGTAGACAATATTGTAGGCGTTCGCTTTAACCTTGCTGCAAAGTAGGCGAGGTGACAGATGAATGGGTAGTCCTCTTGCAGGAGCACTACATCATAATCATTTTTGAGAATATGAGTAAAAACAGAAGGAACCATTGGATTTTCTCCTAAGTTCAAGGGTGTTGTGAAATATTTTACCTTAAAATCGTAGGAATAAAAGTTGCAGTCTTTTCCTCTTATCATCACCTCTCTAGGGGCTTTCGCAGTGGAAGTGACAATCGTTACATCGTGTCCCAACTTTGTGAGGCTCTGCGCAAGCCCATATTCGTTACCTCTAACAAAAGGTGTGAAAAATGGTACGACAATGCAGATTTTCATCTTATTTCCTCATACACGTCAATCAAACGCTCTGTTACATTGTCCCAATCCACCAAATTTCCACCATATTTGCCTCGCTTGATAGTAGCCACGCGTTTTATCGTTTTGATAAGGTCATTCACATTCGTAGGCGATTTAACCTCAAAGCACATTTTGTTATCCATGAACTCGATCAATGAGCCAATATCGGATATGATGCAGGGTGTTCCGCTTGCAAGAGCCTCTGCCACTGTTATACCATAGGCCTCATGCTCAGAAAGCATGACAAATACATCTGCGGATTTGTAATGTTGAAGTAACTCGTGTCTTGGGAGACCTCTTATCCAGTCAATCTTCTTGCTTGTGCCAAGATTATTTGCCATTTTTTTTAGTTTTTGCTCATAGGGTCCCTTCCCTACGATCTCTAATCGATGTTCCAATAATGGCAACGCTTGGATGACATATTGAACACCTTTGTATTTCTCGAGGCGACCTACGAACAAGATGGTTTTATTCTTCCTTTCTATGGGTTTAACGTCCTTGAACTCATCTAAATTTATGCCATTGGGAATGTGAGTCAATTTGGATGCAGGAATATTGAAATTCTCTTTTATTAAATTCAGCTCAAACTGTGATACACATACTATTTTGTCTGATTTTTTAAGTATTCTCGCTCCAAGCGGGCGATATGGTTTGTGGAGTTGATTTCGGATGAATGAGTGCCCTGCTCCATGATAATGAGGTGTGAAAACTAATTTTCGATCCTTTTTGGCTAGGGCACAGAATAACGCTGGAAATGCGTGGTAATTGTGCGTATGAATTATGTCATATTCTCGATTTATGAGATAACTGTAAATCTGTGGTGCAAAGAAAAAGGCATCATTGGGTGCGATTGACCTAAATCTGGTGATTTTGACGCCATTTACTTTATCTTTTTTTTGTAGCTTACCAGACGGGTTGGTGCATATAACTTCAACATCCCATCCATTTTTTACTAGACGCTCACTCAACTCCTTTACATGCGTCTCCACTCCACCTATGTCTGGATGGTATCTGGGGCAAACTTGGGCTATTTTCATTTTATTATTTACTCCCTACCGACAATTCCGTCAAAGCAATTGAACTATTGTATTGGTTACAAGCTCTGACATCTTTATCTTTTCACATGGAGTGAAATATGCCTCCTTCCAACTTGGACGTTATTTTATATTTGTCCTCCATGAATCCAATAATCGCATCGGAAGCAGATTCTAATTTTTTCAAAAGCTTCTAATGCGTCTGATTTTATATATTTCTTGGATTACATCCTTATGGATCTTATCGCATCTCTGGACATCAGATATATCTTTTATCTTTTTTTTTTTTATCCCTTAACATTTTAAGTATTTTGCATCTTTCTTAATTTTCAAAGCATTGGACATATTTGAGATTGTTATGGACTAACCAATTGTTCATTATTCCAGAACTATTTATAAATCCTTACTACTTTATTACTTGTTACGATGAGAAGTATATGTATCGTTGGGCCGTCGAAACGATTTTTAAGTGGGATTAGTTATTATACTATTCGCTTGGCTAACGCATTGGCAATGTCAAATAATGTGTCAGTTGTCTGTTTGAGAAAATTATTGCCCCAATTTTTGTTTCCGGGGCGAGATCACGTTGGAAAAAAGATATCAGATCTTGAATTCTCGCCTAACATCGCAGTTTATGATGGCATGGACTACAATTCGCCATTGAGCTGGATTAGGGCATTTCACTTTGTCAAAAATAAAAACCCTGATGTGATCATATTACAATGGTGGACATCTTCTGTAGCACACATGCACCTTGTTTTAAAGGTGTTAAATGCGCTTTTGCTTAAATCAAAGTTTATAGTCGAGTTTCATGAGGTTGTAGATCCCTTGGAGGAGGCTATTTTGCCTATTAGGTTGTATTCACGTGTATTTGGTCGTTTATTAACTCATAAAGCAGATGCATATATCGTACACTCCAGTTTTGACAAGAAGCAGATCGCATCCAAATATCACCTCGGTGAAGGGGAAATGTACATCATTCCACATGGACTTTATGATCATTATAAACCAATTGATGGGGGGAAAGCTAAATCTGCACTAAAGATCAAGGAGAAATTCGTCATTTTGCACTTTGGATTGATCAGGAGATATAAAGGCATTCCATACCTCATCGATGCGTTCGAACGAATGCCAGAAGACGTGGCGAAGGACGCAAGATTGCTTATCGTGGGGGAGCTCTGGGAGGGCGGAGAGGATATAGTCCAGAGGGTTGCAAACTCAAAGCGCGCGGGTCAGATAACGTTGATACCAAAATACGTCTCTGATAGTGATCTCCCGCTATATTTTTCAGCAGCGGATGTTATCGTTTTTCCCTACACAAGGGCATCACAGAGTGGTGCAGCCCATATAGCAATGTGCTTTAAAAAGCCAATAATAGCTTCTAAGGTCGGGGGATTGAAGGAATCCATGTCAAAATATGAAGGAACATCTTTCGTTCCACCAGGCGATGCAAATGCGATTGCAAAAGCACTCATAACCTGCTATGAGGAGCCGAAAGAAATCAAATGTAATTTAGCAGAGTTTAGCTGGAATACAATCACATCCAAGTACTTTGATGTAATAGATAGAATCAGCAATAAATAACCCTTCAAAAGATTTATGTGAGATGTGATACTGTGTTTAATGCTTAAAGTGATGGAGAAGATGACCGTTGGGCAATAAAAAAAGAAAAAAGAAGTCTAGGGCGAAACCCAAAGCAGCGAAGAAAGAGGTACTAAAGATAACAAAAAGAGAAGCCGAGATCACACAGCTTCGCTCATCACTAGAAAATTTTGAGAAGGAATATGAGCAAGGTAAGATCTCCAAGGCAGCATATGAAAAACTTAAGGCAGAGTATGAGGATGATGTTAAGAGGATTGAACATATCTCATTTTTTGAGAAGATCCGGCAGAAAATATCGATTTATACCTTATTGTTAATCACCATAGTTTCTCTCGCTTTCTACATTAGGGCCGTTTTACCATATGATAACGTGTTCCTTGAAGACATGGTTCGATTTGGTGGAAATGACCCTTGGTATCACATGCGTCTCATAGAAAACACTATTCGTAATTTTCCCAACAGGATTTTTTTCGACCCATACACTCAATTTCCAGTCGGCGAAGTTCTCCATTTTGGACCACTGTACGATCAAATGGTTTCTTTAATTGCCTTACTCGTTGGGTTGGGGTCGCCCAGTCTGCATACCATAGAGGTTATAGGAGCCTATTTCCCAGCAGTTCTAGGAGCATTGGTCGTTTTACCTGTCTACTTCATTGGGAAGGTAGTATTCGATAGGCGAGTAGGCCTGTTATCTGCACTTGTCGTTGCTATCCTGCCAGGACAATTCTTATCACGATCGCTCTTGGGATTCACAGATCACCATGTTGCAGAGACACTTTTTAGCACTCTGACGATTTTGTTTTTCATGATAGCGATGAGAAGGGCAGAGGGTATAAAGTTCGAGCATGTATTGAAGAAAGAGTGGCATATCTTGAGGGCCCCGCTGGCGTATTCAATATTAGCCGGGCTTATGTTTGGGTGCTATCTGCTATGTTGGTATGGGGCTTTGTTGTTTGCATTCATAATTGCCGTATTCGTCATCATTCAGCACATCATTGACTATCTACAGAACAAATCAACTGACTACCTGTGCATCGTTGGTGGAATCACATTTGTGATCCCACTGATAATTGTCGCACCAATTGTTATTCAAGGTCTTGGTCAGTATTCATGGTTACACATATTTTCATTCATTATAGGTATCTTGGCGTTTTTATTATTAAGCGGCATCCCCAAGGTAATGGGCAGTAAGGACATCGATCGGATTTATTATCCGGTGATTTTAATCGGAATTGGCTCGATAGGTGTAGCAAGCGTTTATCTGATTAATCCCTCTCTTTTCCACTCGATGTTGAGCTCGTTTGGCATATTCTGGCCGGAGGGGGGCATATTAACCGTCGCAGAGGCGACATCGATCTTTTATAGAGGCGGTCAGTTTTCCTTACAGTGGGTATGGGATAACTTTACGGCGTGCTTTTATGCTACTCTCATCGCTCTTTTGATGGTCGGATATAGAATCTTTAAAGAACGGAAGCCAGAGGACACATTGCTAGGGGTATGGAGCATCATCATGTTCCTTGCAATCGTTGGACAGAACAGGTTTGCATACTACTTCGTGGTGAATGTCGCAATTCTCTCTGGATATTTCGGCGTCAAAATGTTGGAATGGGGTGGCTTGGGTAAATTGTATGAGGACTTCCAAAGAAGGGTGAAGGACTCTAGCGATATTGGTTATTTCGTTTCCAGATATGTAAAACTAGTTCACATATTTGTCGTGGTACTGGTTGTTTTGATTCTCATATATCCTAATGTCAACATAACGATGGGATCGGGCCCAGGTGCAGCAAGGTGGACTGGTGGGCCCAGTATGGACTGGTACTCTGCCTTGGACTGGATGAGATATAATACACCTGATCCTGGCCTTGACTATTATGAGCTCTACGAAGCACCTGCACATGGAGAGACATACCAATACCCCGAATCTGCCTACGGCGTGATGAGCTGGTGGGACTATGGTCACTGGATCACCAGAATAGCGCACAGGATACCGAATGCTAATCCATTTCAGTCAGGCATAGGCGGTCCCATAGGAAGTGATAATCCAGGAGCTTGCGTTTTTTTCATCTCAAAAACTGAAGCTGAAGCAAATGAAGTTGCCGACGAGCTTGGTGTGAAATACGTAATAAGTGACTTCATGATGGCTGACGTATGGAACGCATTTTATAACAAGTTTGGGGCGATGACCGTTTGGGCTGGCGATATTGAGGGATATTATGTACAAGTTAATGATACGGGGGAAGGACCCAGACTTATACCTAGCCCCAAATATTTCAGCACAATGGAAGCCAGATTGCACATATTTGATGGCACAGGAGTACAACTTAGTGAAGACATCTATCTGGAGCCTTTACATCATTATAGGCTTGTCCATGAGTCTCCTAGCACTATAATCTCTATAGGTGGGCAAGAAGTAAAGTTTGTCAAGATTTTTGAATATGTTCCTGGGGCGAAGATAGTTGGAAGTGCACCTGAAGGTACTAACGTTTTAATCAACGTTGAAATTCAGACCAATCAAGGTCGAACGTTCAGTTATACTCAAACTACAACTTCTAATGGAAGCTATGAGTTCATAGTTCCGTACTCTACAGAGGGTCCTATGGTTGGTGGAACACAGTTTGGCACGATGCCAGTGGGACCATACACTATAATAATTGGAGATATGATGGGGGAAGTTAGAGTCACAGAGGATCAAGTGATTACTGGAGAAACTATCCTGTTGACTTAGTTTGATTTATTTTTTTATATTATGCCTATTGTTATTCTATTCATTCTACGTATTTATTTATTCAGCACTTACCTTTTATTTTTTTTTAGATAATCCTCATTTTTGACAATATATCATTCAAAATATCTGAAATAGCCAGTCTTTTTAATGCAAAACATCTTGAAAGCTCAAAACACTCTTTGAATCAACAATTGTTGACGTATAATCCTTTTTAACATCTTGTTGATTGAGTTGATAACTCAACGGGGGATTTTGATAATTAAATAGGCCAACTTGATAGAAAAACACACATAGCAAATCTTATATTAGGGTGATAGAAATGAGCAGTAAAGTGAAATAATGGAAAATCAAGACATTTTAGGTGAACGTCAAATGAGAGATAAAGTTTGCATCCTGATTCCAACACTCAACGAAGCAAATACAATAGGCGAAGTAGTCGAAGAGTTCAGTTCTATGGGATTTACAAACATCTTGGTGATTGATGGACATAGCACTGATGATACCATCAAAATAGCGAGGGAGAAGGGTGCTAAAGTTGTGACCCAGAAAGGAAAAGGCAAAGGTCAAGCTATTCAGCAATCATTTGATCTAATTGAGGAGGATATCATCGTGATGATCGACGGCGATGGGACTTATCTTCCAGAAGAGGTGGATAGATTGCTAGCGCCGATCGAGAAAGGAACTGCTGATCATGTTATTGGAAACAGATTTGCAGAGCATAAGGGTGGGGCATTTACAAAATTGAATCTATTCGGCAACCAAATTTTGAACAAATCATTTGGTCTTGCGTACGGTGCTTGGGTCACCGATATTTTGTCCGGATATAGGGCGTTCACCAAGAAAGCAATCCAAGAATTAGAGCTGAATAAGACAGGATTTGAGACAGAGGCAGAGATCACCATAGAGAGCGTTAAAAAAGATTTGAGAATGGTGGAAGTGCCAATATCCTATTTATCTAGACATGAAAGAGCTGCAACAAAACTTCACCCTCTTAAGGATGGCTTTAGAATCGGAATCACCATATACAAGCTTACTAAAACGTACAATCCATTGTTATATTTTGGCCTGCTTGGGGCAGTTTTCATGGTGTTGGGCACTTGTGTAGGCTTCTACGTCGTACTAGAGTGGTTCAAAGGAATAACTCGCATTCCAATGACCATACTTGCCACTTTGCTGATCGTGATGGGTGTTCAAATGTTAATCTTCGGTCTTCTAAGTGATCTCCTCTCGTTATTCCACAAAGAATTGATGAGGGAGTTCAGAAGAAAGTAGGTCGTAAAATTGCTCTTCTGAACCATATCCTCTTCCCTTTACACAAAAATAATCAAGAATTATATTAGAATAGTTTTCATTCCGCAGGGCAAGCAAGTATGTATATTAAACATCATAACAATAATTAGTTGGGTGGAAAAAAATTGAAACTAGTTCCAGATACAAGTGTCATTATAGATGGGAGGATCACTGCTAAAATAGAAGAAGGCGAGTTCAAGGGAGCCAAAATTATCATCCCAGAGGCAGTTGTCACAGAACTTGAGGCACAGGCTAACAAAGGTAGAGATATTGGATTCAGTGGCTTGGAGGAACTCAAGAAATTAAACGAGATGGCAAAAGAAGGCAAGATCACATTAGAATACACAGGCGAAACTCCCACGCTTGAGCAGATCAGGCTTGCATCTAGAGGAGCGATCGACGCTATAATCAGGGCTGTAGCTGTCCAGCACAAAGCCATTTTCATAACGAGTGATATCGTACAGTCAGAGGTAGCTCGAGCAAAAGGACTGGAGGTTATATACCTCTATCCAGAGAAGGAAGAGTTGGGTACTCTTTCTATCCAGAATTTCTTCACCGATGACACGATGTTCGTACTTTTAAAGGCCAGGATTTGCCCAATGGCAAAGAGAGGAACGGTCGGAAAGATGCGATTGGTTAAGATACGAGATCAACCTTGTACAGAAAAGGAGCTGCGTGACATATCGCATGAGATCCTAGAAAGAGCCAAGAGAGATCCAGATGGCTTTATCGAGCTTGAGAAGAGGGGAGCCACTATCGTCCAGCTTGGATCTATGAGGATAGCGATAGCTCGTCCGCCTTTCTCGGATGGCATGGAAATAACGGCGGTACGCCCTATTGCGAAAGTCACGCTAGATGACTATCGATTTTGTAATGAATTAAAAGCAAGGTTGGTTGAGGGGCAAAGAGGAATAGTTGTTGCTGGACCCCCTGGTACGGGAAAGTCTACTTTTGCCGCCTGTTTGGCAGAGTTTCTGCAAAAGAGCGGATATGTGGTGAAGACCATGGAATCCCCCAGAGATCTTCAGGTACCAGATGAGATCACGCAGTACGCTCCTCTGGAAAACGACATGGCTGCTACGGCAGATATACTTCTCCTTGTCAGACCGGACTATACAATCTATGACGAGGTGCGTAAGACATCCGACTTTCGTGTATTTGGGGATATGCGACTAGCCGGTGTGGGAATGGTGGGGGTGGTTCATTCCAGCAGGGCAATAGACGCCGTGCAGCGATTGATAGGGAGAGTTGAGCTTGGTATCATCCCGCAGATAGTTGACACGGTTGTATTCATCGACAAGGGGGAAATAGCCAAGGTATATGACGTGACGTTCAAGGTGAAAGTGCCGCATGGAATGGTTGAGGAGGATTTGTCTCGCCCGGTTATAGAGGTGGTTGACTTTGAGTCAGGACGTACGGAATACGAGATATACTCCTACGGAGACCAAGTTGTGGTCATGCCTGTTGAGAATCCAAGCAAACCAGCTTGGTCTCTGGCAGAGAAGGAAATTCATAAAGTTATTAGCAAGTATTCACGTGGTAACATAGATGTGTTGATGATATCGGACGGAAAAGCTATCGTCTATCTTGATGGACGGGATATTCCTAGGATCTTAGGCAAAGGTGGTAAGAATATAGATCGAATTGAAGGCATTCTTGGGATAAGCATAGATGTTTGCGAAAGGGAGGATTGAAATAGAGAAAACAAATCACCATAAATTTTTCAGAGGATTTGTAGCGAAGAATAAAACTATTGGTTGAGAAAGCCGATTATGTGTTCGAGAAAGAGGAGATCGTCTAACACATCAAGCCAGTCAGGTCTGTATTTTTCACATCTTATCAGGATTCAAGCTTTTGAACACCTCCTATCCGAAAAGCTTCAAAAATATCTGAGAAATCTCCACTCTTTCTTGTGATCATTTCTAAATCATATTTCTAAATGAACTTTATATCGCAACTTTATAGCACCATATACGACTCTTAAATTCGTTGTCACTTCAATAGACGGAATTCTTTCAAGAATGTATTTTTGGTTTTATCAAAATCTTATCGCGTTTTAATATTATTTCTCCAGCAAATATTTTCTAGGGCGTTATTGTTTGCAGTCATCAGTATGTTTCTCCAAATATCGGTACCCTAGTCATAAATCCTAAACGTATCCCATGTATAATCCTTCTCTATGGAGCAGTTTATTGAGGCTTGAGGTCAGGTCTAATTCTAGATTTTTCTGCTTGCTCGAAATAGTTTCCCGTAGCATATCCGTGGATTTTGGGGAATAGTTCCCAATTCCCATGGCGATTATTGAGGTATCCTTCTTTTGTGGATATATCTCTGCAAACGGAAGAGGATCACCTGCATCCATGATTCTTTTGATCTTTTTGCTTACATCTTCTGTTACCATCTTGCCCACTCCAACAGGTTGAT
>JBHPDI010000002.1:0-51001 GCA_042577985.1 Halobacteriota archaeon
AACTTGATATGCCTTTCCATTCTTTGTATCTGAAATGACTACTCTAAAGTTTACCATATTTTTTACCTACCTAGCCCAAAATGGGTCACTTTTCCTTTTTATTTCTAGAAACGCCTCAAGCGTCTCAAGTTCATCTGCAGGTATCGTATCACGTAATTCCTGCTCTAGAATCTTCGCGTGTTTTTTTGGAATATCTACATATAATAGGTCGCCCTCTTTTATCTGTCTCCCAACAATAGGTCCTTCGATAGACACGGCAACCTCTTTTCCAGCAACAGCTTCAGCAATATTCTCTCCATGTTCTTGTATACCTTTGATTATTCCAACTCCTACTCCATTCTCTTTGATTACAGAAACCCCTGATTTGATTTTACCGCCAAGGATTTTCACGCCGACGATTGCTGGCTTACTTTGCCTGAACATACAGCCTCGCATAAGCCTAAAGCTACCAGCTCTAACTATTGCTTCAAGCCCCTCTCTATCAGATACCGACCGCTGTTTTTTAACCCAATTAACATAATCCTCTAACAGCTGGTAGATTACATTGCCCTGAAATACTTGCACATTGGACTTTAATGCCTCATCTTTCGCATCTTGAAGTATATTTACACCGAATCCAATGACGACCGATAAGTATGGCTCCCTGATAGTCGCAGCCTCTATTACGTCTCGTTTAGAAATGTCACCAACATCCCCCCTCCATATTGGAACGTTGGCATCGTTCAGCTCTTGCACTAAAGCCTCTAAAGATCCAATCGTATCTGCTTTAAGGATTACGCCGATCTCGCCTTTTTTGATCTTTACTTCCTCCAATTCGGATTTGATATCATTTGATATCTCTTCTACTAGAGCCATATCCTCAACAACTCTCATCGGTGAGCCAGCAAGTGCAATCTCGAGAGAATGTGCAACGACTTTTATGCCTGCTGCAGCAACAGCCTTATCCACTCGCTGAAATTTTTCTTCGATTTTGATCTCGGCCAGAGGCCTTGGCTTTAGTAGCGCACGCACTCTTGTCACAATTGGTTCTCCATAGCTACCAACTATTATTGTGTCACCTGTCTTAAGCTCTCCATCATACAATATCACATCAAGTGTTGTGCCGAGACCTCTCTCTTCTTTGACCTCTAGCACGGTTCCAACACCAGGACCTTTAGCATGGAGTCGTAGGTCTTTTTCGAGGAAGCGTTGGGATAACCCAACCAAGATCGTCAGTAGATCTGGGATGCATTCACCTGTCTTAGCGCTAATTGGAATAATACCGATGTTCTTCTGGAAGTCTCTAATTCTATCGTATCTATCAGAACTAAAACCAACTTCATGTAGCTGACCGATCAGCCTATAGATGAGGTCGTCGAGTGATCTCTGCGTATATTCACTCTGCCCCTCATACGTCAATATAAACGTTTTATCCTTATGTGGGCGCCATCCATGAACTCGATCGATTTTGTTTGCTGCTAACACAAAAGGCGTTTTAAAATGGCTAAGGATTCTTAGAGCCTCTGTCGTTTGAGGTTGAAAACCCTCAGTCACATCGACAACTACGACTGCTAGATCTGCTAGTGCTCCACCTCTACTCCTAAGCGTTGTAAATGCATGGTGTCCAGGTGTATCGATGAAGAACAGACCAGGAACTTTAAAATCTCCTTCCGTGAGAAGGCCACATTTATCCTGGATTGTTGCTAGTGGAACTTCAGTAGCGCCTATATGTTGGGTTATAGCTCCCTTTTCTTGCTTCGCTATGCAGGTACCCCGTATATTATCCAGTAATGATGTTTTTCCATGATCGATATGCCCTAACATACATATTATCGGAGTCCTTAAGTCTGCCTTTTCTGTCATCTTGGTCTTCTTATTTATTCCAGTACAATATATAAGAATGTTGGGGATGATGAGTTGTTATGTAGTAACAGATTAGGGCATAAAATGTCCAATATTCTAAACGGAGTTATTTGCTTAGTGATTGGAGTAATACTATAAAATCTCTCAAGTATGATTGGTGGTTTTATTGAAGTTTTTGGTTAGGCATCTTCGCATTAAAAATTCTATTTGTATCGATTTTTCGTAATTATTTTTGGACCTATCTCTTTTTTTGGATTGCTATTTCAATTAAGAATAGGTTAAACAAAAGAAAAGACGATTTAAAGTGATAAAAAAGTAATCTATCTAATAAATTTATACTCATCGAAAAATATGCTGATCTCCCTTTCCGCACTCTCCAACGAATCGGATGCATGAACTGTGTTTTGCGTTAAGCTGGAGGCGAAATCTCCTCTAATAGTGCCTTTCATAGCTTTAGAGGGATCCGTTGCACCAACCATGCTTCTTATAACCGATACAACATTTTTTCCTTCGATGACCATCGCCACAACAGGTCCAGACATGATATAATCGACTAAAGAGCTGAAAAACTGCTTATGGACATGTTCCGCATAAAGTCGTCCTGCGGTTCGTTCATCAACAGACATAATCTTAAGCTCGATAATCTTCAGTCCTTTTTGCTCAATGCGCTGGACAATCTTCCCTATTAATCCGCGTTTAACCCCATCTGGTTTTATCAACAGGAGCGTTCGCCCTTTTTCTTCCATAAAAATCACTTAGCTTTTTCCTTTGATCTCGGCTTTTTCTTTGGCTTACCTGCTGGTTTGGTATCCTCTCCTCCCCCCTCTGATCGCTCTTTTGGCTTATTCTTGGCCATTTTTTTTACTTTTTTCCTTACCCACCCCGTCTTTCGAGGAACCCTACCCAGAGCAAAATTATTCTCACATTTAGAGGAGCAAAAAAAGTAGACATCCCCATCACTTCGAACAAACATCTTGCCTGTTCCTAGCTCTATGGAAGTCCCACAGAATGAACATTTATTTTCCATCAGGTTCACCGAGTTGTCAGTTTCTTAGCCTCTCTCGTGGTCTCAAGTAACATGAGGATGTCACCTAAGCGCACTGGCCCCATACAATTACGAGTGATTATTCTTCCCTTATTGATACCATCAAGAATACGACAATTGATCTGGACAGCTTCTCCATGCATTCCCGTCCTGCCAAGCACTTCTATAATCTCTGCCGGTATAGCCTCATCCTCTGCCATTTATATCACTTTAACGCTTGAACTTTTTGCGTAATCTCTTCCACGATATCTTTACTTTTGCCTACATCTATGATCGCAGCGGACACACAACCAACATCTAATCCTGCTGCTGCACCAAGCTCATCCTGCTTGCGGACATATACGTACGGCGTATTTTTTTCATCACATAAAGGTGGTAAGTGCATAACGATTTCCTCTGGTTGGACATCCTCGCCTATGTAAACAAGTTTTGCGATGCCCCGTTCGATTGCTTTTGTGACTTCGTTCGTGCCCTTTTTGATTTTACCATTGTCTCTTGCTAATTCTAACAATTCTAATGCCTGGTCCTCCAAATCTTTGGGAACCTCAAATTTAACATATATCGGTTTTGCCATTTTCAAACCTCATTCCGGACTAAGTCCTTCATCAATCATAGATTGTGAAGTGTTGAGCTGATAATATTATCACATTACCTTTTATACCTTCTGCTTGGTGTACTCTACTTGTGCGCAAAATATGCAACGATCTTATCATATATGGAGTCAATCTTCACGAATCCAAATCTTTCAAATTGGACTACGTTACCCAACTCTGAGCTAATTCCACTTTCTCCAATGCCATTATATTCTTTATCTGGGCATATCACTTTGACCTTGACCCCTCCTGAGGGGCACCAGTGAATGATGGCTGCACCTTGTTTGGTGATGCCCAAATCGTTCCCGATGTACTTTGCATTAAGTGGGCATAAACTCGTGATTTGGATATTGTACAAGTCTTTAAGACGCAGTTTATCGCCTTTCTTGATGTCTTGAATATCATCTTTACATACAAAAACTTCTTTTTTCACTAATATCTCTCTAAAGCCTCTATTACCTGTAGGGTGAAGTGGAGCTTTTGCTACAGTTGGTATCGCATCCTTTATCTCTAATTTGATGGGATTCCAAACGAAGAAGTAACGATTCGCGATAGGATCTATAATCTTTCTGTTTTCAGCATATAATGTATCCATGCTAACTGCTATATCGGTCTCACTCACGCCAAGATCGATCATGAAATTTCTGATAGCCTTTGCTTGAATACCTCTCCTTCTTAGGGCTCGCACCGTAGGTAGACGTGGATCATCCCAGCCTTTATATTCTCCATTATCGATTGCTATTTTTATCTCACTTGTGCTGAACTTGCCAAATTCATGGATTTTAATACGTCCCCAGTGACTTGTATTGGGATATTTCCACCCAAAATAGTCGTAGACGAATTTTTGCCTCCTCCCGCTATCCATCAAGTCCTTTCCCCTTATTATGTGCGTGATTCCAAGCAAATGATCCTCCATCGCAGACTCAAAATCCAACATGGGCCAGACATCGTATTTGCGCCCCGCTCTAGGATGCGCTTCTTTGACGATCCTGAGAGCAACCCAATCTCGTAGAGCAGGATCTTTATGCTTGATGTTTGTCTTTATCCTCAGGACAGCTTCCCTTTCTTCATATTTACCGGCCAACATTTTTTTCCAGTATTTCAGGTTGACATTGACATCTTGTTCTCGATGTGGACAAGCTCTCATGGAATCTTTAAAAATCTTAAACTCATCTCGATCACAAAAGCAGACATATGCCTTATCCATTTTTATGAGCTTTTCAGCATATTGATAATATTTATCAATTCTATCAGAAGCAATAACGGTCTCATCTGGCTTAGCATCCAACCATTCACAATCTTCTTCGTACCACCTATATGCTTCCAACATTGGTTTTTTAATCTTTGGATCGGTATCATCCAATCGAAGAATGAACTTGCCGCTGTACATTTGTGTATATTCATGATTGATGACTATCCCCCTAGCAGTTCCCAATGTCGGGGGTCCGTTTGGATTGGGTGCAATCCGCATTTTTACACTTTCCCCAAACTCCAAAGGTGGCAGTCCACGCACCTTTTCCTTCTTTTTAGATAACGTCAATTCAGGTGCAATTTTCTGGAGTCGTTCAAAACGCTCAGCAGATGTCATCGAACTTATTTTTTCTATGGTCCCCAGGATCAGAGGCATAATCTCTCTTGTTTTTGTTCTAAGCCCGGGACACTCACTCAGAACTTTGCCCATCACAGCATCCGCTAGGGGAGTTGAATCATATTTGATGGCATTCTGCAATGCATATTTTTCAATTACTTTTTCTATCGATTCTCTCATCGATTTAACCCTATCTTTTTATTACTTGAAATTATGGCAACAAAACCTTTATCATATAAATTTCAAGTATTGATTGTCATTCTTTTAGTTAGGTGAAACAACATGTCAAGCCATAGGCTAGAAATAGCGAAGAAGCACATATTTTCAACTGGCTTAGGTGATATAGGTTCTTCTCTCTGCAGAGAAAACATGAAATATGGCATTGCGAAGATTCACTGGGTACAAGAACAACTGGGGATGGAAACAAATGCGACATTCGTCTCTGGTCCAGACGAAACCGTCACTAAGAACAAAATGAGGTGGAAAAATGGGTTCGGATATGGCGGCAAGATTTCGTGGGGGGATGGAACTTCTAAGGTTGTGATCTTGGATGTGATGCCGAATGCCTGTGGCATGCTCGTCGGAGGCATGAATGAACTTCCAAAGCCAGGAAAACTTATTGAGCGAATCAATGCTATAGAAAACACGGAATCTTATATTGATGATATTAAAGTAGCATGGGATTTTAGTAAGAGCAACCATTTTATCGATGTGTTCAAGGTCGTAAGATTAGCTGACATCGATTTTCCTGATTATGCCTTTATAATCCATAGCGGGGCGCCAGAACTAAAGGGTGATAATGCTAAGGGATTTGGGCTATATGTTCATGAAAGTGATATTCTGAGTGAAATGGCAGATACGATAGAAACGCCATTTGGGAGATCAAACGTAATTCTGGATAACGATGCGAAAGAATACTTACAATTCTTTCATTTTGCAAATAATTTCTCTAAGAAAAAAAGAAGGTTAGCCGCAAAAATGTTGTTTGACGATTTTGAGGAGATATCAAATCCATTACATCAGGGATTGTTGAACTATAATGAGATTATCCTGGGCGCCCATTACATAAAAGATGATGAAGATTCCTTGTTCCCCCTGGCTCTAAGAGCAGATCTGCCTGCTTATCTGATAAGGGGAAAAGAGAACCTGTCTGATGAGATGATTGAAATTCTGGGTTTTTCCAAGAGGGCAGAAACACTGGGCGTTTATTCGTCTTTAAAAAATGCAAATATTCTACCCCACGGAGGAGGTTATACATTTAGAGATCTACTCACGGTGACAAATGTGATGGAAGTCGGAGGCGAGAGATATTTCGAGGTTGAGATGCACAATGCCGTAGGACATAAGATATTTAGCAATCCAAAAGACATTGAGTTTATTTATAGGGGTAGAGAAGTTGTGATTAAAACGCTTGAACTAGGTCTTGGAGAACTGGATGCCAGGCTGATACCAGAATATGTGTTAAAGGTTTAGTATGTGCGAGTAACCGCGTAGTCTGCCAGTTCTATCAACAGTTCCTTTGGCCTAGAATCTGGCAACACGTCTAACTTGGATTTCCCCTGTTCAACCAGTTCAACTGCCTTCTCCATCGCATAATCGATTGATCCCAGATCACGTAATTGCTGAACCGCAGCATCGATCTTCTCTCTGGAAGCATCTCTACTAAGTGCATCCAATTTGGTGCCTTTTTTGAGTGCATGAATAATTATCAGTGTCTTTTTTCCCTCCATGAGATCATTACCTCTTTTCTTTCCGAGTTTCACTTCCGGTATTATCAAATCCAACACATCGTCCCTTATCTGAAATCCAACTCCAATTTTGCTTTCTGCTTGCCATAATGCGTCCGCAATCTCGATAGTTGCACCACCGAGCAAGCTACCAATCATGGCAGATGTTGCAAATAGGGCGCCTGTTTTCTTTTGGACCATCTCCATATACTCATTCTCACTGACAGAGTTCCTTTTCTCGAATTCCATATCCTTCCATTGCCCTTCACAAATATCTGAGCATGTTTGTGAGAGAATATTCAGACAGCGTGCTACTATCTTTGGCGGGGCATCGACCTGTGTGATGATTTCGAATGCCTTTGAATATAAAGTGTTTCCTGCCAGTATTGCTGCAGGCAATCCCCATTTGACATGAACTGTTGGGGTACCCCTTCGTACTTCGTCTTGGTCCATGATATCATCGTGAATAAGCGTGAAATTATGAATTAGCTCAACGGCAACTGCCGCCGGAAGTACTTTTTGTATGTCACCACCAACCGACTCAGCTGCGAGGATCAACATAGCCGGACGAATTCGTTTGCCCCCAACATCTACTAAATATCGAGATGCTTTATAGAGTTCCTCTGGCTGTATGATGGGCAATAGTTGCCCTATAGCCTCGTCGACCATTGTTCCCCTTTTTTTGATTTCGTCTAGTACATGCATGGGGGTATCACCTGAGACAAAGTTCTTGTCCATTACGTAAAATATGCACGGTATCGCCTAATACGTAGCCAGCCTCTTCTGCTAATTCTGCATATGCAGAAGTCATGTTAAGATTTCCATGTGAAGGTATGACTTGCTCAGGATTGACCATTCTAAGTAACTCCCAGTGGTCCTCCCTGGATGCGTGTCCTGAAACGTGCACGTTATCATATATCCTAGCTCCTTTCATTCGTAGTTTAGTCTCGGTAATATATCTATTGGCGGCACTGAGTGGATTTGGTATCACATTCGCCGAGAATACGACCTTATCCCCGCTTTCGACTCCATAGGGGGTTGAATCATTTGCGATTCTAGACAGAACAGCACCAGGCTCTCCTTGGTGTCCAGTCAAGATCATCAAGTATTTGTCCTTGCCCTTGGTCATGACCTTTTTAAGGGCTTTATCTATCGACTTCCTACTTCCATGCACTTCTGCAACATAATCGATGTATCCCAATTGCTTTGCAGCTCCAGAATACCTATCCATAGATCTACCAAGTAATAGTGGAATTCGCCCCATTTTATCTGCTGCTTCAACTATCGTTTTGATTCGTGCTATATGCGATGAGAACGTCGTTACAAGTACACCAGATTTTGTTTCTTCGGTGCCTACTAGTACATCCGTGACCATATCACGCGCGATACGTTCAGATGGAGTTTTGCCAGACCGTTGAACATTGGTACTCTCGGTGATCATGGCAACTACCCCTTCCCTACCTAAACTTTTTAAGCGACCAAAATCTGGAGCATCTCCGATAACCGGCGTCCTGTCTAGCTTAAAGTCGTTTGCGTAGAGAATTATGCCATCTGGAGTATGGATTGCAACAAATACACAATCGATTATGCTATGCTGTCCTCCGATGAACTCCACAGAAATATCCTCTGTGAGGGGGTACGTCTCACCAGCATTTAGTATATTCAATTCATTTTCCACGCCGAATTTCCTCTCTGAGGCGATCTGCTGTGCTATCAATTCAATTGTGAATGGGGTACCTATGACTGGGGCACTATATCGATGCGCTAGCTTTGGAATTGCACCTATGTGATCTAAATGACCATGCGTGCAGACAATGGCTTTTACCTCGCCATCAACATTGTGCATGATCGTATCATCTGGTATGGCACCCGCCTTGATAAGGTCTAATGAGTGCATTTTTTCCGTCTCCGCATCTTCATGAATTTGAACCCTATCAAGGCGAAGACCCATGTCCATTACCACTATATCCTTTCCATAGCGGATCGCTGTCATGTTCCTTCCAACCTCGTCGTATCCTCCGACTGCAATGATTCCTATATCTTTCATCTTGAAAACCTCGCTGTATTAAATCCTCTTTGTTCTAAAGACTCTCTAGTCTCACCCGTTATGATAAGTTGAGCATTGCTTAAATCCTCTATGATAGGACAACCAATGAGAAACATCGCCACTTTCAGCTCCTCTGTCATCCTTTTCAGTGCATCAACTACCTCTTGGCTACCTTTCAGGGCAGGTGTCACTAAGGGCAGTGCAATCCCACAAAGAGATGCTCCAAGAGCAATACACTTTGCCATTTGTATACCATTGCGTATGCCACCAGTTGCAATGATCGGAATGCCAACAGATGATTCGATGATACTGATGGCGGTAGGAATGCCCCAGTTCCAGAACAATTCGCCTATGTGTTCTGATATTTTGTCTCCTTTTGCTCTTGCTCGATAGACTTCTACGCCCGCCCAAGATGTCCCACCAAGTCCTCCAACGTCTATCGCAGCAACACCTGCCTCTTTTAACGCTACTGCAACTGCATGTGATATTCCTGCACCAGTCTCTTTTGCGATCACAGGAACGCTAACTTCAGCGCATATTGACCGGATCGCTTTAATGCAATTTCTCGCATCCACCTCTCCCTCTGGTTGAATTGCCTCCTGCAAAAAGTTCAGGTGAATCGACATGGCGTCCGCGTCGACCATTTCTATCGCGCGTTCGATCTCGTTTATGCTATATTCCCTCAGCTGGGCAGCACCTATATTTGCGTAGATGAATGCATTTGGCGCAACATCTCTTACAATGCGAAATGAATCTTCAAACTTTGAATCCTCCAACGCGGCCCTCTGGCTACCTACTCCGATACCGATGCCAAGCTCCTCTGCTGCTCTTGCTAGTGCTTCATTCACCTTCTTTGTATCGGGATGCCCACCTGTCATGGATGATATCATAACAGGCGCGTTAAAATGCTTTCCCAGAAATGTTGTACCTAGGTCAATTTCTTTCATATGAATCTCCGGCAACGCATTATTAATTAACCTAATATCCTTAAATCCGTTAGAGATGGATTCAACATCCTTGTCTGCACAAAGCTGAAGGTGTTCTATCTTTCTATTAGATATGTCCAGATCAATCACCTCGAACAATCGTACCGAAACTTCTTTCACCACTTAAGAAATTCATTATAAGTCCCTTTCTTGATGCATTAAATATGTGAGACGGTATGCCATCTTCTGCAAGTTTGATCAACTCATTTGCCTTGGACAACATCCCTCCAGTTACATCAATGTCCTTTGATCCTTTTAACAATTTTTTCATATCATAAAACGTTTTTGGAGTGATGACATCAATGACTCCTTCTTCACTCATTATCCCATCCACATCCGTTCCAATACCAACTCTCTCCGCATTTAAGCACCTTGCAATATGTGTGACTATCTGGTCGCCGGATAGTATTGCTCTCCCCCAAACTTTGTCCATTACTACGTCGCCATGAACTACCGGTACTATCTCATTTTTTAGCATCAATCTAATTTGATCTGTCATCATTTTCTCTACCCTTCCTTCGATAGAGATTGTACAACTTAGTGGGTGAACAGGCATAACCGGAAATCCACTCTCGACCAATTTTTCGATGAATATTCTATTAAGTTCTTTTACTATCTCATGGGTTATTACGGTATAATAACTACACTTTCCAGGTCCATCTAATTCAAATCTCTTGGCTTGTGGATGCCCGAAAGAGCCTGCACCATGGACTATGACCAAATCTTTTACACCTGCAAAGGCAATCTCTTTTGCAATCCGTTCGATCTCTTTTAATTTAAGGGTTCTTTCTTTGCCCTTATCCGTCAGGACACTTCCACCGATCTTTATAACCGTGACCTCACCCATCGTGTGTTACCCCTGTTTCTGTCACTTTTGTATAGATAGCACGCCCACCAACACTTTCTACGGCAGATGCAACTTCTTCCATTCTATCAAAATCGACAAGTGCTACCATACATCCTCCACCGCCAGCACCTGTTATCTTTGCTCCGAATGCACCTGCTTTTCTTGCAGCATATATCTGTGTAGCTAACTCGGTGCGTCCAACACCTAAGGATTCAAGCAAACCTTGATTTATATTCATCAACTCGCCAATGTTCTTATAATCTTTTTTCTCTACTAAATACTCGCCCTTTTTTGCCAATTCTCCAATTATATGAAATATCGGCTGGATTATATCTGAATGCCTATCTTTGAGTTTAGCTACCTGACCTACAATCTCTTTGGTTGATGAGGATAGTCCGGTGTTTCCAATTACTAGTCCACAATTTAAGCTATTCAATCTCTTGCAGGATGGCAAAAAAATGACACCGCCCATCGTAGAAACGAACGTGTCAGTCAAGCTTGCAGCACCTTGCACTTCTCTTTCAACCTCGTGCCCCAGTTGAGCTACATCTTCTTTGCTCAAGCCGACATCAAATTCTATATTTAATGCAAACAAAGTTGCAATTGTAACCGCAGCAGAGGATCCCAGCCCAGATCCAGTTGGAATATCAGAATGGATATCTATATTTACTCCCTCAAACTCCGCTACCTCAGAAATCTTTTTGACAGCTCCAGCGACATATGGACTAGCAATCTTTGACTTTTTTCCCTCTCGGACTCTAACGCTTGTTCGCAGTTCTATGGCACACGCGATAGCAGGCTCTCCATAGACGACAGCATGTTCGCCAAATAAGAATATTTTTCCGGGCGCTGAACAAATAACCATGTATCCCTCATAACTCTTTCAACAGATTTTTTAGCTCGTCTCTGCTAAGTTTAACGAACTTATCAGGATCGCTTGGGATCCATCCTTCGATTATTAAAAATCCCTTGTAATCATTTTCGATAAGCTTGGAGAGTACTGACCTATAATCAATGTTACCAACTCCTATTGGCAAGTGGTCATTAGACCCTTTGTTATCGCTAACATGAACGTGTTTTATGAGTGGTCCAAGCTCGTCGATAAAATCAATGGGAGGAATTCCAGTTGTATTGGCATGTGCAACGTCAAACGACAATCTCAAATTTTTTGAACCCACATCTTCGATTATCTTTATCAATTCTGTTGAGTGTACTGCCAATGCCTTAGGATTGCTGGAAAGGTTCTCGAGTCCCAGGACCATATCCTCTCCGCTCGCATAATCTGAGATATCTATAAGTGCACGTATCAGGATCTCATATACTTTATCTCTAGGATGTTTCTTTGATGAAACAAATCCCGGATGCACCACAAGAACTTCTGCGTTCAGATAAGAAGCAACATCGACTGCTTCTCTTAATTGTCTAATCGCCTCAGACCTTATTCCAGAATTGAAGCTGGAGATGTTAATATCATGATAGGGTGCATGCACCGAAACGCTCAGATCGCAAGAATCCAAGCTCTCCTTTATTAACTCTTTCTCCTTTTCGGCTCCTTCTGTCCCCCAATTTGTGTAAAAAGGAGGCTCACATACGACCTCTACACAGGAGAATTCCATATCTCGCATGTGTTCTACGGCTGCTGGTAGATTGTGGTTCTTATAGTTCCAATAGACTGATACGGATGCACCAATTTGCATAGTTCAACTATAAGTTGGAATTACTTGATAAAAGTATGCGTGACATACGAAAGAAAAAAATCATGATTCTGGTGTCGTTTATTATGAGAGATGTATCAACGAATGTGATCGTAACTCCTGTAGGTGTCTATGTAAAATGAAGATATTAATTTTCATAAAAGAATCTGCCGTATTATTGCAATTTATAAATTTATTTGTGAGTAATTTCAAACATGCAACGTCTAAGGAATGAATAATCTGTTAATTGCAGAGGGATTTGAGCTTTTCGTTTATATGTCGGCGAATGACACATGTCTTTTTACTGAGAAAAAAAATATGTGTTTCAACTTCCAATCATTATCTATATAAACGATCATGGGTTACCTTCAATGAATGATTCAAATCTTACTTTATTCCTCTCTCTTCATTATCGGGATAATTCTCCTATGGAAGAGTGCAGATATTTTGGTAGACGGTGCATCAAAAATGGCTGCCAAATTAGGAATATCTTCTTTAATCATATCATTAACAATCGTAGCATATGGGACATCTGCACCAGAATCTTTTGTATCTTTTTTGGCTGCTTTGGAAGGCTACGACAGTATAACTATAGGTAATGTGCTAGGATCTTGTACCGCAAATTTGCTTCTTGTTTTAGGTATAAGTGCATTGGTTAGACCCCTAAAGGTTAAGAAAAGCTTCATAAAAAGAGAGATGCCGATCATGTTGGGGGCAATATTACTATTTATGGTAGTTTCAATTGGGGGTATACTCAATTGGATTGGTGGCATAATTCTTTTAGTTGTATTTGTTTTATATATCGCTTTTTTCTTAGGATTGGCTAAAAGGGAGATAAATGATAATAATAAAGAAAATAAGAAGCAACCAAACAACCTCTCCAAAAATATTTTGTTCATAATAGTTGGTATAATGGGAGTGATAGTGGGTGCAGAATTTCTGATTATATCTTCTATTTTTATTGCGAACGCTCTAGCAATCCCAAAGGTTATAATAGCATTATCAATGGTGGCAATTGGCACTTCTTTGCCAGAATTGGCCGTCTCTTCTGTTGCATCTTATAAAAACGAAGCCGATATCGCCATAGGCAATTTAATTGGGTCAAACATATTCAATATAACACTTATATTGGGCATCTGTTCATTGATCTTGCCAATTCACGTAGAAATGATCTCTCTGGTAACAACTATATTTTTGTTATGCGTGAGTGTGGTTGTTATTCTCATTTTATATGCAGGATACTCTGTTTCTAGAAAAGAGGGTGCCATTTTATTGGCAGGATATTTTGCATATATGTTTTACATCTTTTCTATATAGGTAAGATAAGATAAGAAAGTAGTACAAGAAATCTAGAATTGATCCAGATTATTAAAAATAATATAAACGCTGAGAGTAAACTTAATATCCTGGCAGTTAAATCTAGATATGAAATATGAAAGGGTTAAAAAGAAATGGTTGATTTCTGGCTTGCTATTGGAATAATTTGTCTGGTTTTTCTACTGATAATATCTGCCTTTTTCTCAGCTGCAGAAATGGCTCTTATAACCGTAAGCAAGATAGGAATAAGGGCTGGTGCAAAAAAAGGCGATAAGCGTGCGATAATTATAGATAAGCTCCTAAAAGAGCCCAACAAGCTCGTTACAGGAATCGTTGTAGGGAACAACTTTGTGAATGTGCTCGCTTCAATAATTGCAGGTACGATCACACTAAGAATTTTTGGCAATCTGGGAATTGCAATCGCTACTCTGGCCATGACTTTCCTTATACTTCTATTTAGCGAAATCGTTCCCAAATCATTTGCGATGAGAAACGAGAAATTGGCACTAAGATTTGCTTTGCCAGTAAAAGTTGTCATAAAATTTCTCTCACCCATAGCTTCAGGATTTATATTTTTGTCAAACAGCATCATTAAGGCTTTTGGCAAAGAGCTGCCTTCACAGAAGCTCACCCTCACAGAGGGAGAGCTGAGAACTATTTTGGAAGTTGCAGAAGATATCGGCTCCATAAAAAAGAGCGAGCGTGAAATGATCCACGAGGTTTTTGAGCTTGACCAGATACCTTTGATGCAGGTAATGGTGCCTAAAGATAAAATTGTCTCCATTGAAGAGCTTGAAAGCATAGAAAATTTTTTAGAGCTTGCAGGCAACTCCGAAATTTCTAAAATGCCTGTTTATCGCACAAAAACAAACAATATAGTAGGGGTTGCCAATATAAAAGACGCTTTGAAATATAAGGACAGGTCTGCAAAGATAAAAAAGATTATGAAGCCTGTTTTCAGGCTTGGGGCTTATGATCGAGCTGATGTAGCACTTAAAAAAATGCAAAAAGATCGAGAACATCTGGCAATTGTGGTGGATGAAAAAGACAAATTGATAGGCTTGCTAACCATAGAAGATTTAGTTGAAGAAATTGTGGGTGAGATCGATTGAATTTTTAAAATTTTTCAATAAAATTTATCTTTTTTACAATTTCCCTCAACTTCCTGCAGAAATATCATGGAATAAACTATCAATACATCTCTTTTAGTCAATAAAAACATAAAAAATAGCCCTTTTTGTACACATATTAATTAAAAAAGTATATCAGATGTAAAAGCAATGTATAGGCAGGAATTTAATAAAATTAAATAAGTAAATTCAACAAAATTAAACAATTAAATTTAACAAATTAAAAAACTTAAAAAAAAACTTTTATCAATACTTTTCATTTATCTATTTTTTTGCTTTATTTTTCAACCCAATAATCATCCATGCAACGCCTACACCCATCAGTCCAGCACCAACACCGGGATTAACCGCTGCCAGAAAAACTACTCCGGATCCCATGAAGCAAACTCCAATCGGTATGAATGCATCATAATTGATTTTTTGCTTTTGCATATCTAAACATCCTCAAACCAATCGCAACAAAAACCAGTCCTCCGATTATGCCTATCGGGGTGAACTCTCCATCCCCACCTAACAAATAATCAAGAGCATTAGCTAAGATCATAACAAATCCTGCTCCCACCATAATATATCCTCTCATTTCGCCTTTACTTCGTTTTTTCTTAGTCAACATATCCTTTCTTCCCATTTGAAAAATTGTAATCTGCAATTAATTAATTTTAAGAAATAGTCAAACCATCACTATGCCTGCATATCCGACCACACTCGATCTGTCACCGGTTATATCGCCACTGGTAGCGTATTTTAGCAATTTGCCTTTCTCTGCCCCCAGAGCCTTCGTGGTCTCCATCGTGACTGCAATGGGTCCGTAGCCACAAACCGACATATGGCGTTCGTGGATCTGAGAATAGAATCCTGAGGTGTCCAACTCAAGAATCGCCTCTATCACCAAATTATCGTTCTCCCTTGCCGCTTTATCGGACTCATAATGTGTGAAATCAGAGGATGCCAGTACAATGACATCTTCTCTATCTCTTAACGCATTCGCCAGGTTAATACCGACTTCTTTGGTGGTCTCCTCAGCTTGTAAACCCATGCATATGGGAACTATCTTGAAATCCTTGAATCTATGCTGTAAAAAAGGTAGCTGAACCTCTATTGAGTGCTCGTATTGGTGGGCGGTCTCATCTACGTCTATACTTGAAGAGAGATCATCCACGATTTCTTCGTCTACTTCCACATTACCCAACGGCGTACTCCACGTTTCTTTTGATAAAGCGATTGTGGAGCCGATTGCATGGTGATTGGGTCCGATGAGGACATATGTCTCGGCGGAAGGAAGCACAGCATAAACGTGAGCAGCCACTTGACCTGAGTAAACATAGCCGGCATGTGGGACCACAGCCCCTTTTACACTCTCCTCCCCGGGAACGGGGGTATCAAAATAGCTCTTTAGCTGAGATCTCAGGCCTTCTATGTCACTTCTATAAAATTTCCCTGCAACAACAGGTCTTCTCATAGAAACCTCATAGTTCTGCTTCGAAATCTTCTACAGTATAACTAAATCCTTCCCCCCTTTCCTTAAGGATTTCCCTAGCGAGCAACCAGTAAACTACCGCAAGTGCTTTCCTTCCTTTGTTATTTGTAGGGATCGCCAAGTCGATGTTGGTAGTCAAATTATTGGTGTCGCACATTCCTATAACGGGAATCCCAATGCTTACTGCCTCTGTAACAGCTTGAGCATCTCCACTCGGATCCGTTACGATCAATATGTCAGGTTCCGTATAATTTATATATTGTGGATTTGTCAACGTTCCGGGTATGAATCGCCCTACGATTGCTTTTGACCCGATCGCTTTTGCGAGTTTTTCTGATGGTCGCTGACCGTATTGTCTTGCAGAAACTATCAAAATCTTCTCCACATCATATTTTGCTAGTAGCTTGGCTGCAACTCTAATGCGTTCATCTGTTGACTGAACATTCAAGACATACAGCCCATCCGTCCTTACCCGATAGATGAACTTCCTCATGTCTTCAGTTTTCTGTTGCGTTCCTATGTGCACGCCTGAAGCCAAATACTCATCCATAGGTATGAGTGATTCATATTCAGCATCCATAACGTCTTCATTCATGTTAATTCCGCCATATTTTCACCTAATTCTTCTATCCTGATTAATTCATTGAGTTTTGCTATTCTCTCCCCCCCTACTATGCCCGTCTTGATAATGGGGGTACTAAATGCGACGGCTATGTGAGCAATCGTCTCATCAGGAGTCTCACCAGATCGATGAGACGTAACACAAACATAACTATTGGACTTTGCCATATTTATTGCGTTATGAGTATCTGTCACCGTTCCTATTTGATTTGGTTTGATCAGCACAGAATTTGCAGCACCAATTTCTATGCCTTGATTTATTCTTCTGGTATTCGTGACAAACAAATCGTCGCCGCAGATCAAACAGCCCGTATCGGAGGTTAGTTTAGCGAATCCCTCAAAGTCCTGCTCGTGTAATGGGTCTTCTACATAATATAGTTTATATTGGTCTATTAATTCCTCTATGTATTGAATCTGATCCTCTCTGCTGCGGTGAACATCCGAATATATATAGGATGAACCGTCCCATAATTCTGTCGCAGCTACATCAATAGCAACACGTATTTTAAATCCCACGTGATCCGATACCTTTCCTATCGCTTCAGATATTATACTAAGAGCTTTCTCATTGCTTATATTTGGGGCCCATGCTCCCTCGTCGCCTTTTCCGCACGGTATCTCTCTTTTATTTAATAAAACCTTAACTTGCTTGTGGATTAGGGCATTGGCGAATACAGCATCGGTCATAGATCTTGCACCTATCGGGAGTACTAAAAATTCTTGGATATCCGTCCCTCCTAGTGCATGAGCTCCCCCTCCGATCACATTACCTAGTGGGTAAGGGAGATCTTTACCTAAACCAAGATGTCGATACAATGGTCTTCCAAGCGATGATGCCGCTGCTTTTGCAACCGCCATTGAGATAGCAACAGCCACATTGCCACCGATATTTGAAAAGTCGTCTGTACCATCTAGCTCATGGAGTAACGCATCTATGTCCTTCTGCCCTGCGGCATCCTGACCTATTAGCCTTGGGAGAATATGCTTTTTTGTTTTTGATATTGCTTCTGAAATCGGGAGCGTTTTTGCCTCAAAACCCCCTATGCTAGCGCCAGACGGTGCAGCAGCTCGCCCGAAACCGTTTTTCGTACGTATATCTACCTCGATGGTTTCGTTTCCTCTGCTATCAGATATCCCCCGAACAATAACATCCTCAATTTTCGTCATAAATTCCTCTCTAAAGGAGCTTGAATGACTAAGCGGCTGATATATCCAAAGTTTCGATCTATTAACACTTCAAGGCTCAAAGAGATTGATTATCTCTCGTTATATCTTATCTAAAGGCCTAACACTTTTTTTTTATTATGATAGGTATTACGCCTTTCTCCATTTCGAGTGTCGCAATCTCGATTGGATCGCAGAGTTCTGGACCGTGGGCATCTACCAGGATTGGAGCCCCCATTGAAATTTGCAACGCGCGAGCGCCAATTATCCTAGCTCTTTCATATTTAGTATATTTTTGATCCAATCAATCACCTTTGGATGGGGTTGCTGAGAGTTGAACTCAGGTCACGGCGACCCGAACGCCGAAGGATAAACCAGACTACCCCACAACCCCTATCAATACTTCGCCAACACATCTACCAACTCCGCATGCGATAATATCATGCGTCGACAACAATATCTCTTAACGTCAAGTTCGTCTAGTATCTCTCCAACACTTATCTCATCTGTTCCCATTTCCTTTTTTCTCTCCTCAACTCTTTTTTTATAATCCTCCCATACACTTGATATAACCGCCCCACATGTGAAGCATCTAACAGGAATCATTTCATCACCGATATGATTTTTGATACTTTGCTCTTGCACCAGGTCCACCAACTTTTTTGGGCTCTTTTTGCCTGGCATCGCTGATCAACAAGTTTCTGTCATATTCTAAGAATATGTCTTTGAGCTTTTCATCAGCAGTCCATTTTACCAATCCTTTTGCTATTGCCGTTCTAACGGCATCTGCTTGGCCCATGAAACCTCCGCCTTTTACATTGACATTTATATCTACACCTAAAGCAAAATCTCCCGCGAGGAGCAATGGCTCAGATATCTTAAGTCGTGCTAACTCTGGCTCTAAGATTTCCAGGGGTTTTTTGTTCACCCTGACTTTTCCAACGCCTTTCTTTATTGTGGCTCTCGCTACAGCTGTTTTTCTCTTACCACTTTCATTAAAAATCTTTGTCATAGGATCACCATTTAGCACCAAGCTTTTTGCTCAGGTCTCCCAACCGCATAGATTTAATCGTACTCAATCTTGACATTCTGGCATACTTAATAGTCTCAAAAGACTCGTTTTGCACCCCATATGGTACTCCAATATAAACTTTCAATCGGGAGTGTGCATCTCGTCCATGTTTCCGCTTATAGGGAAGCATGCCTCTGATCGTTCTCTTCAGTATCTGATCTGGTCTCTTTGGGTAATACGGGCCTTTTTCTCTACTTCCTCTATTTATTTGCTGATTATACTCTTCAAACGTGCTTAACTTTGAACCTGAAATTACGGCTTTTTCTGCGTTTACGATGAGCATATCCTCTCCTAAAAGTAGACGTTTCGCTACATTTGATGCCAAACGTCCTAATATGAGCCCATCTGCATTGATTATAGTCATTTTAATCACTGAATTATTCGAACTCCTTTGCCAGAAGGATTCTCATCCATTAATTGCTCTATTGTGATGCATTTTCCTTTCATTTTTGTAATCTTATCTCTCGCGGAAAGACTGAAATCGAGAGCAACTACTGCCAAAGGATGATTTAGAATACCAGAACCAAGCACTTTACCCGGCACTAGCACTGTTTCATCCTCCAATGCATGTTGGTTGATTTGACCGACATTTACCTCTGCATAATCTCTCGTTGGCCGTTCTAACCGCTTTGCTATATCTCTCCAGATTGCCACTTTCTCCTCACGTGATTTGGTCTTAAGATCCTGTACCAATTTTACCAGTCTTGGATTTGTTTTTACCATATGCGGGGGACGAGATTTGAACTCGCGAACTCCTACGAGACAAGGCCCTCAACCTTGCGCCTTTGACCCAGCAAGGAGAAACAGTGTCTCTCCATTGATCCTTTTTCCATTCCCGTTAACGTTTATGCTCTAGGTGGAAAAGGGTTGTTTGACCAGACTTGGCAACCCCCGCTCAACTTAGCTTCTTCAAGCACTTTTTCAGCCTATTAACCTTTTCTTTTATATTATCCGCTGAGCTTAGGATCAACTCCTCAGCTGGAAGTGAGCCATGGGATTCAAGATTAAACACGAAAGATGTTATGTCACTGCCAATGTGTATTGCTCCTAACTCGCAGACGTCCTCACAAAGACGACAAAGGGAACAATTGAGTTCATTCGTCACCTTCAATGTATCATCCAGTTTGAGTATATCCCTTGGGCATACTTTTACACATGCCCCACACCCATTGCATTTTGATATGGAGATAGTTGGCATGTTTTTGTAGCTACATATGGATGATTGCCATTTCGCATGTTCTTGACCTTTGCCCAACCTTGCTATTGCCTCCAAATACACTTTTTGACCTTCGACGAGTTTAATTATTGGTATTTTCTCGTCTGCTGGAACGATTTTTGGATCAGATGACTTCAACTCGCCAGAATAAACCACTTTCGGTCCTTCAGCGTTTAGCGTAAGAGATACTTGACATTGTGGACATCCGCCTTCACATTTGCACTCAGAGTGCAATATATATGAATCCAGATCGGTCTCCAAGGGAATTAAGCCCAAACGCAGTGCAAGCATTTCGTCGAATAATACAGATGTGTTCTCATATATGTTTACATCATCTATAGTTAGTGTTGGCACCTCTGAGATCGCACTCCTTCTTAGAGCGTTTGCGAAAGCGTATGAAACGCCAGACAATATGAATTTTGCTCTAAGATTAGACAACTCGATTATATTGATGTTCGTTTTATACCCTCCTATCGCCTTTAGACCGCGTTCCGTCATGAGGTATGGGTGTCACGTCTTCAATTCTTCCTATTCGCAATTCAGCCCTAGCCAATGCACGAATTGCGGCTTGTGCACCAGAGCCTGGGCTACGCTGTTTGTTCCCCCCTGGCGCCCTCACTCTTACATGAACACCTATAATTCCTTTCTCTTTGGCTTGCTCTGCAGCCCTCATTGCAACTTGCATAGCTGCATATGGTGACCCCTCATCTCTATCTGCTTTAACCACCATCCCACCAGATGATTTCGAAATGGTTTCTGCTCCAGTCAGGTCTGTTATGGTTACTATCGTGTTGTTAAACGATGCATATATGTGTGCAATACCCCATTTTCCGTTAGACATACTTTCACTCCTCCTTCTGAGCAATAGAAGATCCCACGTAGTACCCGATCTTTGATTCTTCATCCTTTGGAACGGTGTAGCTTGGAACGTTAATCTTTCTACCCGCAACCGATATATGGCCATGAACAATGAGCTGTCGAGCTTGTTTGGTCGAATTTGCAAGAGATCTTCTGTAGACCAGAGTTTGCAAGCGTCGCTCCAATAGATCCTCTATTCCCAATGCTAGAATTTCATCTAACTCAGCATTTGTCTTTAACAAACCCATCTTGCTTAGTTTTCCCAACACGTTCTTTGACTCAGCTCGAGCGTGATCTCCCCCCTCACTAGGTTCTGTTACCTCTGCAAGTAATTTTCGTGCTTCTCGTCGATGTTTTCTTAGTATACTATGTGCTCTCCAAAGTTCTCGCTTATTTCTTAGGCCGTATTTTTTGACCAATTCTGCCTCTTCAGCCATCCTTATAGCTTGCCATGGACGACGAGGCGTTTCATACATTTTTCTGTTCTTTCCTGGATAAGCCATGAAAATCACTTCTTTTCTTTCTCTCCCTGTGTTGCGATTAACTTCTTTCTTACAACCCCTACTGTAGCTCCTTTTCGTCCAGTTGACCTGGTTTTTTGACCTCTGACCTTGTATCCTCTTTCGTGCCTGATACCAGTGTAACTACGTGTTTTCTTCATCCTACTGATATCCTCTTCTAGCGTAAGCATGATGTCGGAGGCTGTAATATGCCGTCCAATACCAAGCAGTGGATCTTTTTGCCTATTAATCATCCAACTCGGAGCACTTTTTTCGAACTCTGTAACTGCTTTTTTTAATCGTTCAATTTCCTCATTTGCTAGATAACCCGTAGTCGCCTTTAGATCTAATCCGGCGTTCTGAGCAATTATCCTTGCTGACCGTCTGCCAACACCTTTTATACCAGTAAGCGCATAGTGCACACTCTTCTTTCCCGCTAGATCAGTGCTACCGACTCTAACTATGTGCTTGATTTTTTCATCTGTCTTTTTTTGATTATCCATATCCATTTTCTCACCTAACTCAGGCGAAGCAGTCACGCCGGGGAAGGGACTCGAACCCCTGCGTTCCAGAGGAACACAAGCTCTCCAAGCTTGCGCTTTAGACCACTCAGCCACCCCGGCACAAAGGTTACGGCCCTTTTGAGCTATTATTTACCATCCTCTAGGATATATATTGGGTTCCATTAAGACCCTATCGGTGTCAACTACAACTCCCTTCTTGGCATATAATACTTGCTGTGAATTCATTTTAGCTGTGCCAAGGCATACTGCTTCACCTTTTAATGTGAAAACGGCCACCCAATCCTTTGCACAGATACCTTTTTGGGCAGATAATACGCCAGGTACGGCAAGATCTGCGCCATGGCAGATCGCATCTACTGCGGAGTCCCTTATGACTATTCTGGGCAGAGCTTCCAATGCATGTTCCATCGGGAGAATTACCTTTCTAAGGTTAGATTCTATACTATTCTCCTCCCAAAATGCATATGCATCCTTTAGATCGTGCAATGTCGTGAGCCTTGCCTCTGTGAATACCCCTGCACGGGTCCTGCGTAATTCTGACATATGTGCACCAGTTCCAAGCGATTTTCCAATATCGTGACACAGTTTACGAATGTATGTCCCTGCTTCACATCCCACTCTGAACAGTATGTCTTTTCCGTCCCTCTCTTTTATTTCTAGGTAGTAGATATTCCTCTTGCGAATACGCCGCTTAACAGCAGACTTTAATGGCGGTAGTTGATATATTGGTCCAACGAACTGATTGAAAACTCTTGTTAGATTTTCTGCTGAAACGTCTCTATGAAGTCTCATTAAACATATATATTCCTTACCTGCCGTCAGTAGGGCACCAACTACCTTGGTGGCATCTTCGAGCATAACTGGAAGCACACCTGTTACATTTGGGTCTAAAGTACCACTATGCCCTGCCTTACTTAAATGCAAAATTCCCTTGATCCATGCAACTGCCTCATGAGAAGTTGGTCCTGGTGGTTTGTCTATATTTACCAAGCCTTTGTTGATGTGCCCTTTCATATCGCGTTTTTCTGGATAGCACCCATGATCTGGATTTGTTTTATCCTTCGCTCTAACAAGCATCTCTCTCTTGGTGTTCATTTTTTATTGCCCAATGCCTTTATTGAAGTATATAAAATCTCCGCGACTCCGTTCTTGTCCCACTTGGATGAGTCAACTACTAGATCATAGGGAGATAAATCGTTGATATCGATTTTGTATAGTTCCATGTGTCTTTTTGCGTCGCATGCTTCTCGCTCTTTTCCATCTCTTAGTGCTTGTTCAAAGGATATCTCTTCACGGGAGGCGACTCGGCTACATCGGGACTCTACCGATGCCTTAAGCCATATTTTTATGTCACCATCCACCATCCACCCAGAAAGACGCCCTTCTATCAGGACGTTATCTTTTTTATTGGCGATTTCTACCTGTCTTTCATCTATCATTTTATCGATTTTTGGATCTATCTCTGCCATTTTGCCAAGTTCTAACAACGAGACACCCATTTCATTAGCCATGTCCCTAAACATGTTTCCTGCGGATATGATCTCAAGTTGTAGCATATTTGCAAGTTTTCTTGCAACAGTACTAGTTCCACTTCCTGGCAAGCCACCCAACGTGATTATCATTTTATGCACCTATGTTCAATAACTTTCGGATGACTTGGCTTATCGAAAGAGAGCAGATGAAATACCAGAAGAGCCATACTGGTACAAATCGCAGAACCTTGTCAGCAGTCAGTATTTTAATACCATAGAATGGCAATATGATCGTTGCATCTGGCTGTAACGTAAATATTAGATGGTAAAGCCAGCCAAATATGGGCAGTGTTATCAACATGGTATATGCCATCGGCTTGAACTGCTGCTTCATCATCTCAGACTGCATCTGCATCATCTGGGCTCTTTGTCCCTCTAATTTCTTCAGTTTGCCCTTATTCCCTGATATCTGAGCTTCTCGAAATTCTTTTTGAAAAAATTTCATTTGCTCTTGAGCTCTCTTAGTGGTCTTCCAATCGATAGTATACTTCTGGATGATCGAAACGAAGAACCCCGTGATCATTGATAATACTAGAATTACGATATGGATCGGTAATATTGTTAATGGTCCCAATAAGCTATTCATCATCATACCTAGCGAATATCGAAACTCTTGATTCGTAAACCCAATTATAAGGCCGAATCCTGCAATCAATGCAACCTTGTCCAAGTATTCCTTCCACTTACTCATTCATTCCTCGCCAAAAAATCCTCTCAGCATCGGATGCATCTCCATCATCTGCTCAGATGCGAGCTGCTCGTACATTCCGTATACGATACTAACGGTCAGCAAAAGACCCGTTCCACCAGCTTGTCCAACAGTGCCTGTAAAGCTCGCCAATGCAGCCAAAGCTCCGATGAAAGCGCCACCAATTACGGTGACCTTCGGGATATATCGATTCATCACCCTTTCAATGGATGCAATATTTTGCCTAAATCCCGGGATTTGCATTCCAGATCTTTGAATTTGTTCTGCCACATTCTTAGGACCCATTCCGGTTGTATCGATCCAGAATATTGCAAATACGATGGATCCAAGTATCATGATAATCAAGTAAACGACTATTTTGAGTGCTATCTGCAATGGTAAGTGCATTGCTACGCTGGGGATTAATTCAGTGGGGCTGCTTATCGGTGCAAGATAATACATAATCCCAGAGATAGCAGTATTCCCCTCAAATGCGCCTATCAGTGGGTTATGACCAATGATTGATAGATTACTACTCCAGAGTAGCATTCCGACCATCTGGATGTTAGCAGTTAGCGCCATTACCAGGATTATCGGCAGAACAGATGCGTATATCAATTTAACAGGGAATCTGCCCCTTGCGCCACGTACGCCAGAGTGTGCAAGTGGAATTTCAATTCGCGTGCTTTCAGCATATACAACTATGGCAAAGATCAAGATCGTGCCGATCAAAGCCAGCAATCCACCGCCAATCAGCAAGAACATCAAACCACTTCCAGTGAGCACCCAGTCAAAACCCATCGTAGTGAATATCTCGTACCATCTTGGGATCAGTCCTACCGAAAGCATCTCCCCAGTAAATGGATGTATGGCGAATGGGTCTGGTGCCCAATGAAAAACACCGCGTATCAAAGCGTCAGATACACCAGCAACGATGAAAAGGCCGACTCCGGAGCCAATGCCCCATTTCGAAACCGTCTCGTCCATGAAGAGAATCAGAACGCCGCCAATGCACACTTGAAGGAATATAATCATCATTAACATAGTCGGGGATATGCCCAACATGCCTGCTAATTCTAAATCTGGTAATAAGTAACCAGCCATTATCTGGGGTAGTGTTGTTAGAACAATCATGACGAATACAAGTGTCTTTTGCATACCCTGAAATATCGCCTGATCTTTTGGATTAGAAAGATCTAGTTTAAGTATATCTGCACCGACGAACAGTTGCAGGATTATGGAAGCGGTTACTATTGGACCTATACCCAGTAGTATCAGTGAGCCAGAGGTTCCAGCCATGATGGTTCGATACATTTCAAACAGGTCTCTTGACTCTGGATGGAGACCGAATAAGGGGACATTTGAAAGCGCTAGATATAATGCTAAGATGCCAACAGTCCATAATAATTTATTTTTGAGGTGGACGTGGCCTACAGGTCCTTTTACAGCAGGAAGCCTATTGAAAAATGGTTCTAGGCGATCCTTGATACCTATTTGGCCCAAACATTACCACCTATCTTCTCTAATTTAATTTTCGCAATTTCAGAAAATTCACTGGCCTTCAGAACGAATTTTTTTGTTACCTTGCCACTACCAAGCACTTTTGTTATTCCTAGGTCTTTCAAATCGACGTGGATTAATCCGTTCTTTTCTTTGGCAAGTCCCTCAACAAGTAAATAGTCTGAAATCTGGTCAATCTCGCCTATATTAATAGTCGTCTTTTCTTGAATGACCTTAGGGGGCCTTTTGAAACCATGGGGGGGATCTCTATGATCTTTGGGTTTAGAACCTTTTCGACCAGCGTGTCCGAAACCAAAACTTCTTTTACCACGGAATTTCTTTATTTTTTTTCGCATAGGTCTCACCGCATTTGTTTAAGGAGATAATTGATATCCTCGCCATAAAATCCAAGCGCACCACCTTGCTGAAAAGTCTTTTTAATTCCCTTGTGCCCTTTTCGCGGGGGATGGAGCCGAAAAACTGGCGTGATCATAGGAACATCTTTAAGGGACGTTTTTCCCCCAAAAAGTGCTTTCGACAAACTCTTTATTGTACTATAGTTCGTGTTTTCTTTTACATATTTATCGGTAAGCGAAGCTCCACCTATAAGTTCGCCCCTCATCCGTAAGATCATTTCAAGTGATTCCTTGTTAACATTACCCCAAGCAACGTAATCCTTCACTTTTCGGATCATACCTTCATTGTTGGGGTTCTCATCCAAAAAGACACAGTGATTTACCCTGTTTAAACGTAACATATTCAGCGTATCCTTTATATCTGGTCTAATGTTAACACTACCTCTTAGCATGATCACCGCATACATCACTTGAGCCCCCTTATGGTCGCAGTTTGCTTTAGTGCCAAATAGGTGGCCTTTGCAAAATTCAGCGTAGTTCGAGTCTCTCCTCTAGAAAAAGTCCAAACATCCTTGATGCCAGCCAGCTCTAATACCTTCTTTATGGACTTGCCTGAAGCAATTCCGAGTCCTCTGGGTGCTGGCTTAAGCAATACTGTGGCACTACCTACCTTTCCTTTTACTTCTAGTGGGACGGTATGTGGCAGACCGCAACCACACTCCCAAGAACCACAACCCCTTCTAATATGTATTATGTTTCGCTTTGCCGCGTTGATCGCTTTGAGAATAGCAGGTCCAACCTGTACATCCCTGCTCTGACCAAGTCCTACATAACCATCACCATTGCCTACTACGACGACCACTCTGAATTTGATTCGACGCCCGGAGTCGGTCATTCGTTGTACCATGTTGACATCTAAAACTTCGTCCATTAAGTCTGGCAAAAGTGTGTCAACTATCTGGTGTTCCTTAATCGGAAGACCTGATTCAATTGCTTTCTCGATCGACTTGATCTTGCCCTCTAAGACTAACTTTCCCAGACGTGTCTTGGGGATCCATATATCTTCTTTATATTCTGTTCTGGACATCTATTCACCTTGGGTGAACTCGCTCAGCATTTTTTCCTTGATATCATCGAAAGATATATCTTTAATAGTATTCTCTCCTTGAATTCTTTCCTCGGGCGGAAACATGATCGGATCATGGGGGATACTCATGCCGGCATCAGTCATACCTTTTAGTGCCGCATAAATTTTTGAGCCCGGAGATGAAGTCTGTAAACCAATATCAAACACAGCATCCTTAGCTACCTTTTTTGCTCTAAGGCCGAACAACAATCCAGTTAGGTATGCAGCAGATGTATTTCCGGTTTTTTTAAGTCCAAACCTTTTTAGTTCGGAGGAGATCGCGGACGACGAAGTAACATCCCCATGCTCGCTCGGATAAACTAGCTGTACTACTATGTTCCTTAGACTCTTTCGCACCACAACCCGTGGTTTTTGGGATAATAATAATTTAAGCCTCTGCCTAAAATCTGTCTTTCCTTCCTTTCTTCTCCTAAATTTTGCCATGATTAACTCCTTCTGATTTCATATGAGACTCTAAGTGAGAGACATCCTTAAACTCGCCACTTGTGGCTTTACCATATAATTTCCTATACATAGTTGCATCTATGGTGCCACCTTCTCTAAATGTTTTGAGCCTTTTTCGAATGGCCCTAATGCGGGTCATCCATATTTCTTTTCTCCGCATTCTAGCACCTTTTGCACCCCGGCGACTGCCGTGTCCTTTTCGATGCCCATATGCTTTCTTTATATCTTTTGCACGTGCTCTACCACGACTTACCCCTACCTTGGGCTTTCGTTTGATAACTCCTGTAGCTATAAGCTCCCGAATATCTGCCCTCGTGATAGCCGTTGATATATCTTCAGCCTTTTCAGAATCCATCCATACTCTTTCCGAGCCAACATCGAGGATATCTGCAGCCATTCTCCTTTGATTGGATATGTTCATCTCATTCCCTCACAGTTGGGTTTAACACTTTGATATCTAATTCTTCCGCTTTTTTTTCTATGTCTAGGCGTTTCATCATCCCAACGGTGCCACCTATTCGAATCGCTTGATTCGCTACATCAACGTCTTCAACGTCTTTTGGACGATGCACCAAGACTTCTTCATATCCGGATGGATGTAATCCTTTCACTTTTTTTGGACTACTATACCCTGCTTCTACTATTGCACCTTTTGCAACAATTCTTCTGCGCAACTTGTTATGAAGACCTCTCGGACGCCTCCAATTTTCATCAAGCCTCTTTCTTTTATGAGAATCATGACGTCTAAAAGCGGGTTTTTTACTTTTTTGTCGCTTTCTAACCTTGAGTAGGCGCTCTTTTATGCCTGATACGTCTCTTTTGGGTCTAAATGCATTTTGGATGCTATCTGCTATCGACGGACTAATGCCTTTCACAGAAGTGAGTCCTTCTATAGATGCTCTTTGAAGATCCTCGGCAGACTTAAATCCTGCTTCTCGTAGTGCTATAACTTTTGCTTTGCCAAGCCCCTTTATCTTGGGCAGTCCTTCGATCATTTCGCCCATTGCGACCACCCGACTACATAGATTCCATCTTGGAAAACTCTAGGATCACGCCTTTTGATGCGAGTTGCTTGCTCCATATTAGCAGCAGTCTGAGCAACAGATTCCTTATCTATTCCTCTGACAAAAATTTCATCTTTAACGATCTGGATTTCTACATTAGGGAGAATCTTTGCTTTTCTTGGCTTTCTTTCACCTAAAAAGTTGCCAATTGAAACCGTGCTCCCTTCGACTTTAACTTGGATGGGAAAGTGGGCATATACTACCTTTGATTTGTATTCGAACCCCTTTGTTACGCCCATAATCATGTTTTTGACGTGCGAGGTAAATGTACCTACCATTGCGCTTTGCGCTTTACCGACAAATTTGGTATCTACCACCACTTTTGAATCGGTTTTTGTTATCGTAATTCCAGGATACACAAACTCTCGCTGCAATTCACCCTTTGGACCAGATATCTTTACTCTATAATCTTCAATGATTACGTTTGCTTCTTCTGGAATAGAAATGTCAACTT
This sequence comes from Halobacteriota archaeon, assembly GCA_042577985.1. Classification (GTDB taxonomy): domain Archaea; phylum Halobacteriota; class UBA148; order UBA148; family UBA148; genus UBA148. The sequence goes on from JBHPDI010000002.1 coordinate 29,434, forward strand.
TCGTCTCTCTCATCGTACATCACCATACATATGCAAGTAATTTCCCGCCTACGCCTTTTTCCTTAGCTTCATAATGAGGTATTACACCTTCAGAAGTCGTGAGGATCAGGGCACCAAAGTCTCTAGCCGGTAAGAATTGTTTTTCCCATTTTTCAAAATCAGTCTTTTGGACAGAAAACCGTGGCTTTATAACCCCACATTTGTTTATTTTGCCATTTAATTGTATTTTAAAAAATCCTGACTTTTCATCATCGATGAACTCGAAACCTCCGATATATCCTTGGTCTTGCATGACCTTGAGTACACTGGCTATGAGCTTTGATGCTTTTAACACACACTCGGGCTTTCCGATATTCTCGGCATTCTTTATCGTTGATAAAGCATTGGCAAGTGAATCTAACATCATGTAAACACCTCAACTATATTTTTTGAACCCCATGTCTTTCGCAATCTCTCTGAAGCATTGTCTGCATAGATAAATGTCATATTTTCTAACCAACCCTTGTTTTCTGCCACACCTTTTACAGGAATTTGCACCTCGCCCGAACTTTTTCATATTGACACCACACCAAATTCTTCCTTGACAAACGTGATTACATCTTCCTTATTTATTCTGTGACTTTTAGGAATTTTTCTTCTTTGAATTTGCCTTTTACTTATCCTGTAGCCAGGTCGCTGTAAAACAACGGTGACGTCCATACCAAATATGCCAATATCTGGATCGTACTCCATCTCAGGAAAATCAGTATGCTCCTCTATGCCGAAGGAGAAATTACCGGATTTATCGAACTGTTGCTGATACAATTTTTTATCCTTTGTCTCAAATGCCTTTTTCAAAAAATCTTCAGCCCTTTTTTTCCTGAGCGTTACCTTGCAACCAATTGGCTCGCCATTTTTTATCCCAAAAGTTTTTGCTTTAGCTGCAGTAGTTCGAACTGGTTTTTGACCAGTTATTTTTCCCATTATATCCTCAGCATTCAGTAATCTTTGTCCACCCTCACCTAAACACATGTTAACCGTGACTTTGTAGATTTTTATGCATCGCATTGGATTCATTTATCCACCCCTAAGTCAATCTCTAATTTTGTGGTACCGATGACAAAAACATAGTCTTCTATAACCTCGAATTCCTTTTCAGCTTTAATTTTCACCATGTTTGGTCGTGGACTTCTCACTTGTTTTACTTCTTTTATAGGGCCAATTTCTCCCGAATGTTTACCACCTATAACCATGACAAGATTTCCAGGTTTGCACTCAAGATGCTTTGTTATTTTCCGCTGAGGCAATTCTAGCAAGATTGAGTCACCGGTTTTATAGTCGTTTGAAGCGATTATGTTTGAGCCATCATGCAGGTTAAGTTGAACTGCACCCCCCCGTATCGTTGTTTTGTTCTTAATCTTGCATAGTTTGATATCTGAATTCTTAGTTGGATGAAGAACGAAGCGCCCTTTAGTATCGAGTAATACCCTATAATGTTTCTTTATAGATGGTATGGAGACTATGCTAAAAATGCCTATAGGGAATCGATGATCCTTTTTTATAACACCATCAACTAGAATTTTCCCTTCGTTTAGAATATGCCGGATCTCTTTAGTATTCTGACCAAGCTTCAATATATCTCTCAATGCTATGATCAAAGATATAGATTCCTTCTTTGAGTAAGGACCGGAACTTGGTCTAGTAATCCATAAATTTGTTTTTCTGGTTATTGGCCAGGAAGTAGGTGCTGATAATCTTTTTTGATGCATTTATTCCCCCCTCTCAAGGATGTCCTTTCGAAACTTATCTTTCAGATTTAATTTAGTAATAATGACATTGGAGGGGTATGTTGGTCTCGCTATCTCAGAGCCATCTGATTTTTCCAAAGTAATGCCGTCGATCAGCAGAATACCGCGCTTTATATCCACAGTCTGAACTTTACCCTCCGTACCAGCACGATCTCCTCGCACCACTTTCACTACATCGCCTTTTACGACCCGAGCATTACGTTTGGAATATTTCTCTCTCTGGACCTCGCTAAGTGGCGCTCTCAAGAATTTTTGTCGCCTATGCAATGGCGCATTCATCCTTTCTCGACGCTGCTTTCTTGGCTGTTTAGATATGGACATTTGGATACCTCATGCTATCATCGTTGCCGCTGATGCTATCTTTGAGAAGCGTTCTGCCACCTCTCTGGCTACAGGTCCTTTGATATCTGTACCTTTTAGTTCCCCTTTTTCATCTGTGATAACTGCCGCATTGTCGTCAAATTTGACTCTAAGGCCGTTTGGACGTCTAAATTCCTTCTTCTGCCTGATGATCACTGCACGAAGGACTTGTTTTCTCATCTCAGGAGTGCCCTTTTTAACCGAAACAACTACCATCTCCCCTATACCTGCCTTTGGCTGCCTTCGTTTTACGCCCCTATAACCAATGACTGAGATGACCTGAAGGACCTTTGCACCCGTATTGTCAACACACTTTAGCGAAGTGCCAGTTTGAATAGAACGCGGTATCTTAGCTTTCATTCCCCTCATATCATGTCACCTGGATTATCACAAAGCTCTTTGTCTTGCTCAGCGGTCGACACTCAGCTATCTTCACCAAATCCCCCTCCTTAGCATCTATGCATGGTGGGTTATGTGCATGGATTTTTGATCGTCTCTTCTCACGTCGCTTATATTTCTGCGACCTCCTGGTGAATTCTCGCTTTACAACGGCCGTCTTTTTTATCTTAGAACTGACAACTTCTCCCTCTAGAAGTTGCCCTCTAACTGGAAGAGTACCGTGGAACGGGCAATTTGGATCATCACATTCTTTTTTGGGTACGGTTACATCCAATCCAATATCTCTTACCATCTCTTCTCTCCTCTTAATCTCCTTTTTATCCTGTCTTCTGGTCTTGAAACTAGGAGCACACCATCAACTTTGACCTTGTTATCTGGGATAGAAAAGGCGAATGTAGAGCATTCCTTCGGTATTTTTTTATCCCCTATAACAAGCATGTTTCGAGTCTCATCCACGATTTTTCCTTTGATTCCTATCAAGCTGGAGTTCGTGCTAGCGATGACTTCTGCAAAAAGTCCGATTAACTCATGATAAATTAGGTTATTTGGAGTGATACCCACCTATGTTTCCCCCTGCTCTCGTTGGATTGTCTTGATTCTGGCTATTGTGCGTCTTATCTCTCGAATTCTGCCCGGATTATCCGGTGCGCCACCTGCAGAAGCTATGGCCCTCTCTCGAATGAGCTCGTCCTTAAGCTTGAATAGCTGCTCTTCTCTTTCTTCAGACGTCATTTCTCTGATCTCGTCGGGCCGTAATATTGCCATCACTTGCCACCTTTGACTTTGGATTTTTTAGAACCTGGTGCCTTTTCTTTGGGTTTTGTTTTAGACTTTTTATTCTGAACCTCTTCTTTAGTCCCTTTCTTTTCTTTATCTACTTTCTCTGCTTTTGAAATCTCTTTTTTAGGCTTATCTTCGAATTTGGCAATTTCTTCAGGTTTTTTAACTACTACTTTATCTTCGCTCGTCTCTTTTGGAGTCTCTTCTATAGCTTTCTCTTTATCGATAACGTTGAAATCGTCTGGCAACTTCACACCAGGAGGGACTATCCTAACTTTTACTCCAATAGTTCCCAGCTTTTTGGTCGCAACAGCATAGCCCGCATCAACTATTTGCTCAACCGACTCTCCGGCGTGTTTTATATATCCATCCAGAAATTTTTCTATCCTCTTTCTAGGACCAGTGATCTTTCCAGAGATTACAATCTCACATCCTAGTGCACCCGCATGCATTATTCTTTGCAAAGTGACACGACCGGCTTTTCTAAAATACCATCCTCTTTCTAATGCGTTAGCAAGACCAGTTGCCATCATTTGTGCATTTAACTCTGGCTTTTCGACCTCTTGCACGTCGATTTGTGGGTTGTCCAAATTGAACTGAGTATCTAGGTCTTGTGTAAGCTTGCGTATGGTTTTTCCTGCCCTTCCAATGACCATTCCGGGCTTTTCAGCATAGATCGTGATCTGCGTTCCCATCGGAGTTCTGGTCATTTTCATTCCACCATAACTAGATCTGGACAGTCTTTTCATGAAACATTCGTTCATCATGGCTTTTTGTAGACCATCTTGAACGAACTTCTTTTCAACGGCCATTAGTGCACCTCTTCTAAGATTATTTCGATTGTCACAGTTTCACCATGCTTTGGCGTAGATCGACCCATCGCTCGTGCGAAAAACCCATCGATAACTCGCCCTCTATTGGCAGACATATGTAAGATATGCATGTGATCCGGCTCAAGACCTTTATATTCGGCATTGCTCTCTGCATTATTTAGTAGTCTTAGGATTTCAGAGGCGGCCTTCTGAGGATATCGTCCCGCATCCCATTTATATAGCCCTTTCCTATGGCCGACGTTTTTATTATGCCGTTTAAACGGAACAGCCCTCTTCAATGCTATCACATCATTTAGATATTCCTTCGCCTTGGAAATGCGCATGGTTTTTAGCTCGCGGCAAATCTCAATCGCATGTCTTGGTGAGATGTTAGCTTCGTAACACATGGCCCTTGCCGTCTTGTCCGACTTTAGATCTATGGAATAATTCACTCTTGACATTTTAATCACTTCAGTGGCACATATCTACTGGATCTGGTAGCACCGATGCCTGCACTTCCATGTGAAACTTTCCTACGTGTTAGAGAAAACTCGCCCAGATAATGTCCTATCATCTCTGGCAGAATTTCTACACTATTGAATTGTTTACCATCGTGTATCTCAAAGGTTATACCGATCATCTCCGGCAATACTATCATGTCTCTTAAATGTGTTCTTACCACTTTTCCACTCTGAATTCGTTGCAATACTTTCTTTTGGTTTTCCGAGATACCTCTCTGGAGTGTACGTCTCTGTCTCGCCGGGAGCAACTCAGTTACTTGCTCTAAACTCATCTTTTTTAGCTCGTCGACCCCGTAACCCCTATATTTAAATTCTTCTTTTCTTCTCGGTGTTCGCACTCTTTTATCCTTAGCCATCACAACACCTCTATCGTTTTCCTGTCCTACGGGCTGCGATAGATCCAACTTTCATCCCTGGTGGAGCACCTCTACCCACAGTCTTAGGTCTTCCGGGGTGTTGACCTCCTCCTCCGCCAAATGGATGGTCAACCACATTCATCGCAACACCCCTTACTCGTGGGTACTTTCCCGCCCGTGATTTCATTTTATAGTATTTATTGCCAGCCTTAACGAATGGCTTATCAATCCGCCCCCCTCCTGCGACGACGCCGATAGTTGCCTTACATCTAGGATTTAACCATTTAACTTCGCCGCTTGGTAATTGCACCACAGTTTTGTGAACATCATGGGCTACCAAAAGGCTATATACTCCCGATGCTCTGGCGAAAGAACCACCATCTCCTGGTTGGTTTTCTATATTACATATTGGAATTCCCTCGGGAATTTCTGCCAGAGGCAACGTATTGCCTTGTTTTATCTCTGCAGATACGCCACATGCGATATTATCGCCTACAGCAACACCTTCGGGTATGAGAAGCAGTCGCTCTGTACCATTATCAAAACGGACTCTTGCTATGGGGGCACTCCTAGCAGGATCATGCTCTATGCCAACAACTGTTCCTTTAACAGTTTCCCCATCATCTGTTTTTACATGCTGAAGATCTGCTTTGTATTTGTGAGAAGGAGCCCTATACGTGGGTGTTCCTTTTCCCCTATTCTGAGATATTAGTCGCTTTCCCATTTTTTCACCTTTAGAAGACTCCCAATCTCGTTGCAATTTCTTCAGCAGAGTCGTCTGGAGAAATGGTTACGATAGCTTTTTTCCCTTTTCGAGTAATCATTGTCTTAATATCTATGACAGCGATCTCGTATTTCTCCTCGATCTCTTTTTTGATCTGATCCTTCGTTGATCTCATATCTACTATAAACTGAAGCTTGTTTTCAGCATCAATTCCTAAAGATGCTTTTTCAGTTACATAGGGGTGTTTGATCATCCAAAAACCTCCTCTAGCTTGGATATAGAGGACTTAGTCCAGATTGTCAGTCTACCCGGATTTGCACCAGGTGCGAGCAGTTCCGCATTTAACGACTCTACAAGCACGGTATCGGTGCCAGGTAGATTGCGCGTTGCTCGAAATATGCCCCTATCTTCACAGGTTACGATCAGAATACTCTTTTTACGTTTATACTTTCTGCCCCTCATCTTGCCTTTGCCAGCCCTAATTTTTTTATTTTTTGCCCTAAGAACATCATCCCACAGATCAATAGCTTGTAAAAATTCCTTCATCTCAGATACCTTAGTCAACTCCTCTAGAGAATCTTCGATGATTATCGGCAGTTCTCTATCAAACTTGTGACCCCTGCTCCTGACCATAGATGGGTTAGCAGTAGCAGCTATTGCAGACCTTATCGCTTTTCTTCGCTCTTTTTTATTGATCTTTTCAGAGAGGTCTTTTTGCACCTTGGGAGGATGGGCCCTTCTTCCGCCCACAGCGAAAGGAACTATTGCGGCTCTCCTGCCATCCTTGATTCTTGGTGCCCTAGAGACGGCCCTACCAACGCCCCACCCCTTAGCGGATGACCTCATGCCAGCATATACATTCGAGCCATATGGCTGCAACCTGTTGGCCTGAGCGGCAATGACCGCCTTCTTGATCAAATCAGGCCTGTATACCTCCTCGAAGATTTTGGGTAGCTCTATATTACCCTTGACATTTCCAGATATATCTATAATTCGTGCCTCCATTTTATCATCCTTGCTTAGATTCGGTGCTCACATAACTGATTTCTGGAATGCTTTTTGAAACCATTGGTGGTCTTATTGCCGGACGCATCCGAATTAAACGTTTTACTGAACCCGGAACAGTTCCTTTGAGTATCACGAACCCATTACCGATTGTCCCATATTTCAGGAACCCACCTTTTGGATTTACGTCCTCTGAATCAGAACCTATCCGCAGAATTTGTTTATTGAGCTCGGTACGCTGATGGTATCCCATTTGCCCTAGCTGAGGCACCTGCCATCTTATTCTGGCTGGATGCCATGGTCCAAGCGTTCCAATATGTCTTGTTTTACCAGCCCTAGCATGCTTGTGTTTTCGAACCTGAACTCCCCATCTTTTCACAGGACCTTGTGTTCCCTTTCCTTTTGTGATAGCAGCAACGTCGATCAACTCTCCGTCATTGAAGACGTCTGATATGTTAATCTCTTTTCCGAGAATTTTCTTCGCATACTCAAACCTAGCGGAGATATCTCCTCCCCCTATTCTATTTTCCATCACATCTGGCTTTTTTTTCGGGATGCCAGAAATCATGGCAGGAAGTGTATAAGTCAGTACAAAAATGTCATCTACAATGCCTTCGGAAATTGACTCCTCAATTTTCTTCAATGCTGCTTGGATGTCATGGTTTTTTGGTGGTGGTGACGACCTGTTAAACTCCGGATCAAGTTCCTTTGCCCATGCCTCTGTTATGGACTTTGTACCATAAGGAGTATGATCGTAGGCTCTAATCGCTGCTATTTTCATAGAAGGAGTCTCAAGGATTGTTACTGGAACGGATATTTCCATGCCCTCTGTCAGACTATGTGTTTGATTATCTACCATTAGCACGTGAGTCATTCCTGCTTTATAGCCGGCAAAACCTTGCATTTTTGGCTCTCCGTCGCCTTTTGACCAAGATCTAAATCTAGCTACAGCTGTACTTGCCCGCTTTCTTGGGCTGAACGCTAAAGATCCTCTCCTCGGACGGTGTTTGTTTGCCATTTTACCTCCTGATTATATTTAACATTGCCAGAGTTGCAGATATCGCCTCTTCTGTTCTGATTGTATTGGTCCCTTGATGTGGGATCGTGTTGATTATGTAGTCTGAGAGGTCTGAGAGTAGTAAACCCTCCCCCTCTAGAATGGAATCAAGTCCCCTATTTGGGGAACCGAATACAATCGAGACTTCGCTCTGCATCGCCTCTCTTAGCCTGGATAGCATTTTTACACCCAAGACTTCGCCACATTTGGATGTCGCAATCACCCTGGACTGTTCTTTCAGAGCTTTGCCCAATGTACCCGAGACCTGGGTTTGGTACCCCCAATAAAGTGGGATTTGTTCCTTGTTTGCAAGTTTAACCTTTAATTGCCTTCGCGAAAATATTTTGACGGTTACACGCTCCCCCTTATTCACAATTTTATCTGTGCATAAAGGGACTGGGCTTTGGATTCCGATATCAACCCAAGCGTTTTCGCCAAGTCCAACTTTGGTTACGATTCCCTCTCTAAATTCTCCCATCTTAGGAGCCTGCAATGGATGGTGTGGAGTTCGCAGTGGTGGGATGACACCCACATACTTTAGCTCATCTCTCAAGGGAAATAATTGCTTACGCAGGTACTGCGGTGTTTCCGCATACCTAAGCACTAGGTCGATGAACTTGCTGTCATCGTACTCCGGATCTTTGTAGATTATGATCTTATCCACCCTGAATATAGAAGCCAATCTGGCGATTTGTCCTACCTTGTATGTCTTGATTCTTGGATCTTTGCTTTCAGATGTCAGGGAGGATGGTATCAGTATTGACAGATAGCAATACATTGCTGTTATCCATGCATTTTCCGTGTATATAACGCTGTCTTTTATTTAAAGGTTTTCATAAAGAAGGTCTTGCACATAAAGTCGGTCTTGCACATAAAGTCCGAATTCTGCACATAAAGTCATACTTTTTAAGCTTCTTCAATAATTTTATCTAGCCCATTCGTCATCTCGGTCTATAGCTTATATCTATTGACCTAAAAATACATAAAGATTGATTGCTTTAAGGAGTATAGAATAGAAAAGAAGGAATAAAGGCGATTATCTTGAAAGAGAATTTAAAAAAGCTCGGCGATTGTCTATGGGAATTGCCCATGGGAGCCGTTAAAGGAATGAATGTGCCAGCATGGATTTTCTTATCAGACAAATTAGTAGCTCAGGTCGAGGAGGGTGCAATAAAGCAGGCTGCAAATGTTGCCTGCCTGCCAGGAATCTACAAGCATTCCATTGCACTACCGGATATGCATTTTGGTTACGGTTTTCCCATAGGGGGCGTCGCCGCTTTGGATGCCCAAAAAGGGGGCCTCTCTCCAGGTGGAATTGGTTTTGACATCAACTGCGGTGTCCGACTGCTAAGAACAGATTTGAATTCTGGTGATATACGATCTGTTACGAAGTCGTTAGTGGCGGAAATATTTCATAACGTGCCCTCAGGCCTTGGCAAGGGAGGGAGAGTCAAATTTTCTACGCGGCAGATCTGCGAAGCGATTGAGATGGGTGCTGAGTGGGCAGTTGAAGAGGGCTATGGTACTGAGAAGGATCTAGAGCATTTGGAAGAAAAAGGTTGTATGAAGTCAGCTAACTCAGATAAAGTATCACCTAAGGCTATACAAAGAGGTGCACCCCAGCTTGGCTCCCTAGGAGCGGGAAACCATTTTCTGGAGGTCCAGAAGGTGAACGAAATCTACCGGCCAGATATTGCAAGTACCTTTGGCATCTCACATGAGGATCAGGTTTGTGTGATGATTCACACTGGTTCCAGGGGTTTTGGACATCAAGTTTGCACCGATTATCTGCGAATATTGGAGAGGGAGTTTAGGGACGAAGTAGCAAAGCTACCTGATCGAGAACTGGTGTATGCTCCAGCAGGAACCAAGGAATTTGATGATTATTTCGCAGCGATGAGTTGTGCGGCGAACTTTGCATGGTGTAACAGACAGATGATAACCCACTGGGTGAGAGAAAGTATGGCTAAAATTTTAGGTAGGTCTCAAGAGGAGCTTGGTATTAATGTGGTCTACGACGTCGCACACAACATCGGCAAATTAGAGGAATATGTAATAGACGGAGAGAGCACTAAGGTTTGCGTGCATAGAAAGGGTGCAACTCGATGTCTGGGTCCCGGTTCATCTGACATACCCAAGGATTATCGTGATGTGGGTCAGCCGGTGCTCGTTCCGGGAGATATGGGCTCTTCAAGCTACGTTTTAGTGGGAACAAAAAAGGCCGAAGAGGAGACTTTTTCTTCCGTCTGCCATGGTGCAGGGCGAATAATGTCGAGGCATAGCGCGGTGAAAAAATTCAGGGGCGAGCAGATAAAGGCAAATTTAGAAAGTAGGGACATATTCGTACAATCTGCTAGTTGGAAGGTTCTGGCAGAGGAGGCGCCTGAGGTATACAAAGATATAGATGAGGTTGTAGGGGTTTGCGAGGCAGCTGGCATAAGCAAGACGGTTGCCAAGTTAGTGCCAATGGGTGTGGTAAAGGGGTAATGCCCCCTATATTTTCTGAGTGAGACTTTGGACAGATACTTTTTCTTTCTATGTGAAAAAGATTGGCCAGTGCAAAGTACTATATCCGTTGTTGATGTCCATTACATTACATGCCAAAAAAGGATAACTTAGTGATAAACGCCTCAGAGTTTTAGTTTTGTATTGTATTATAATGCCTATCCAATATTACAAGACTCAAACCATTCAATGGTTAACAGCGCCTTATGAATTTTTTTTATTCTTTCTTTTGATCCCTCTATTAAAAAAGTTGAGGAAAGCCCACCTTTTTTCTTATTTATTTCTAAATTCATCAATTTATATTTTTTTACTCCGTTTTCTTTTAAAACTTTGATTATCTCACCTTCGTCAATTATTTTATTTGTACACACCACTATTTTTTGTTGATAAGAGCCAATTCCCTTTTTAGCAAGAATCTGGTCAAATAGAATAACCATCCAAACTATTGCATAAAGATTAAGCCCAATCCGATATCGTCCAAGACCAATAATGAGACCTAAAATTGCAAATAACCAAATACTGGCTGCCGTTGTAAATCCAAAAATTTTATCGGTCGTCCTTATTAATGCACCAGCACCTAAGAATCCAATACCTGTTACTATGGCTCCAAGCAGAGTAAATGGATTAGTCGAATCTACTTCCGTTGTTATCATTGCTAAAGCACAAGAGCCTACGGATACAAAAATGAAAGTGCCGAATCCGATCGGTTTATGAGATCTTTGCCTTTCGAGACCAAATATCGATGCCATTATGAATGTGAGAATTAGCCTTAGGATTATTATTGGAGTTTCCATGGTGATTTCCCTTTTTGTATGACTATTTAAACTTATTTAAAAAAGGAGCTTTGCACAAAAACTAACGATTTTTGGAAACTTTATGTGCAAAATCAATACTTTATGTGCAAGAGGGACTTTATGTGCAAAGCTATCGCACCTATCTTTATTGAATATACATTGCCAAAATGTTGTTTCTTTTAAAAAAGATAATTCTGCTCATTTTGCTTACTTTTCTTGTAAGTTGCTTAAATTATTTTCAAAGATATGGTTAAAACCATATATTCATTTATTTAGTTTTAAACTATAACTAAGGACTGGATGCCCATTACTGATATCCATGAAAATGGTTTTGATCCAGCAGAATTTCTGGTACACAACGTGAAACTCTTGCCTAAAGGTAGAGTACTTGATGTGGCTATGGGTAGCGGGCGGAACGCAATCTACCTAGCTAAGCTAGGTTTCGATGTGGAAGGCGTTGATATTTCACCTAAAGCAGTAGATATTGCTCTAGAATTAGCACGAAAGGCCGATGTTACAATCAAAGCACAGGTTTCTGATTTGGAAGAGCATTATCTCATTGAAAAAGATGCCTATGAAGTGATTATGTGCTTCAATTACCTACAGCGATCCCTTATACCTCAGATCAAGGATGGATTGCGAAAAGGCGGAATGGTAGTCTATGAAACTTTTATTGTGGACCAAGCCCGTTTCGGTAAACCAAAGAATCCCGACTACCTGCTGAAGCATAATGAACTTCTTGATATGTTTCGTGATTTCCGGTGCCTACGATACCGTGAGGGAGTAGTTAAAGGCCCCAAAGCTATTGCCAGCATAATAGCTCAAAAATTGTAGAAGAATTCCTTTTTAGAGTGAACTGTGACGTTTAAGCTTCAGTATTTTTACATTGCATGTCACATTAGAAGGGTATCAAATAAAAATTCTAATCGAGGAGTAGCTTTTCACCTTCCAGCGATTGAGTTTCAGAGATGTTTTGGCTAGCTTCAAGGCAACCCAAATACTTACCATCTTTAGACCTTAATGCGTAATATTCAATCATCACCTTTTGCTTTTGATTCTCAGGTCCGATGGGAAGATCTATCCAAAAACGAGCCTTTTCTCTCTTTCCTTCTTTCATCTCTTTGATAATAGTCTCTACCTTATGGAGGCTATTTTTAGGATGGCAATTTCTAACATCTCTTCCCACAACACCCACCGGCCTTTTGAAAATTCTGGTTTCATGCTTATTCCAAGCTAATACCTTTTCACTCTCATCGATTACCGAGAATTCCAAAGGTATAGTCTCAATTATAGACTCTAAAACAGCTTCTGGTAGTTTTCCGATCATAAACCCCACCACGTTATACACTTTCCACTTAATATATGAAATTTGCCATTTCAAATTTTTTAGCAGTATCTTTTTCTTTAGAAGCCGTTAGATGAAATAGTTTTTATTGATTTTTCACGAACCAATCTTTTAGGTCCTGCAATTGCTACTACAGCAATTACAATCGCAATGAATAGAATAAGGTAGAAGAGCCCTCCTTGTTGTGTTTCAAGGGCTGGGAAAATTTGAGCTGAATAATTGAACATGGCATGAAAAACAAGAGCAACCAAGATGCTACCTCCCGTATTATTATACAACCAGGTGAGTAGTATTGCAATCAGGATGGCTGAAAGTATTAAAGGAATGATGGTGTACGTGTAAACGACTTCCTCACCTATCCAGAAATAGGGAATATGCCAAAGTCCCCATATAAATCCAAGTATTACGCTTGAATTAAGCGCATTAAACCGTGCCTGAAGTCTATCGAGAGCGTATCCTCTCCAGCCGAATTCCTCTTGAAGAGGACCCTGAAATAATAAAACCATGACAAAGTAAACAGCAATACCAAAAGGATCAGATATCCAGGATAGCTTAGGGACACTATCTCCTGCAAGTATTGCCAATAAAAGAGACCCCCCATATATAACTGGGAATATTAAGAGTATTGGTATCCACCAAACTTTTGCAAATCTATAATCCAAACCTCTTTTCAACAACCTTATTACTCCTCTTCTCCTTCCATTCCACCAAGTTAGTAAAACAGCACTCACCAAAGGCCCCCATGCGGCTGGATTGCTGGGGCTGAGTAAAAAGTCGACTAGAATAGAAGACCCCAATAGTCCCCGCATTGCCAATGCTTCTGGAATCCAAAATAGCCACGTGAAGCCAAAGGCAATCAAAAAGAATAACAATAAATTCCGGTTTTCGGACTTATTTTGTTTCACCATTTATTAAAAATATAATCTATTATATACTTATATTTTATGGTAACAAGGTTATATTTTATGGTAATAAGGATAACGGGGCGAAAAACTCTAAAGATAACCGATATTTGAAAGCTTTATGATGGATGTCAGGCATAATATACAAGAGGTGTAGCTATGAAAATGGGAAGGCGCAGGTTCCTCAAATATCTCGCAATCGCTGGGGCTATAGCCACTATGGGATTTTCAGGATGTGTATCGCCTCCAGAGACGACACCAGCCACAACACCTACACCAAGACCAGCAGCAGAGCCAACTCCAACATCAAGATCTACAACTCAAAAATTTACAGAAACTAAACTCTGTCCAAAATGTAAGAACAACGACATGGCCCTTCAAGACAAAAACGGTGTACTGTGGTGGGTGTGTCCTGAGTCTGCATACTGTGGATATACTGAAAAAGTAACAGAGCTAGAAATTTTGAAAAAGTATGGCTATATGGACTAAATCAAATCAACTAAAAGCTGCCAATGAATATAATACCCTTTTAACCAATGTACCAAACCATTTCACCACTTCAGTAGCAGAGTTAGCATGTGCAGGTTATCTGCTCTTATAGAAGCTTCTATAGAAAAAAGTCTTATTTGACCAAAAGTTTGGAGTTTTTGATCGATTAAAAGTTTCAGTAGAAAACCATCTTCACTCTTGCCCCCCTCTAACAATCTCACTTATCTTCGAAAGAACCTCTTTTTGACCCGTATATGCCATCATCTCCTGCCAGGACTTCTGCAAACGAAGTAAATCCCCAAAGGGATCAGGATGGTCTTTGACAAAGGATTTAGCCAGAAATATGTTGTTCAATGCCTCTTCACAGGCGATTTTATCTCCCTTGGAAAGGTAATCTAAGGCTAACATTAGGTTGGACCTATATATCTTATCTTCAAGATCTGCCTTGAGAAAGCAACCCGGGTAGGGATCAAAGTCTTCGGGTTTAACCATATACATATCAGAAATTGGTCTTTGGGTGTCTAACTTGGCCTTTTCAAAGAGAAAACGGAAGATGTCACTCCTGAGTATCTGCCAGGTAGGGTGTGCCTTGGGAGGAGGTAGATGCTTGATAGAGAGTTCAGAATCCAGAAAAAAATGGAATCCAAACATTCTTGCATTTATCAGATAATCGATGTCTTCTCCCCTTGGGACATTTGGGTCAAAGGGGACAACCCTAAATAGGTCCTGATGGATTATCATATTCCCCCCAAAGACAAAAGGTGTCTCCTTTAGCCTGGGCTTTGTGGCTATGGTCTCATCAAAGGCCTGATTCATAGCCTCCAATTGTTCCCAGCAAACCATCCAAGGAAAACGTTTTGCCTTTAGACGATATTCACCATCTGGCTGTAGGTAATATCCGGCCACAGCGGACACGACTTTTCCGTAGAATCTTTTGCCAATAAACTCTTTGGCCTTGCTCATGAAGCTTAAGTCTTCAACCACCTCATCGTCATCGATGAGGACTGCTATCTCTGAACCCAATATGTGTGGTAAAAAGATGCAAAGGTTTCGAATGTTAGAGTAACCGTCCAGTTGAAGAAGGGAGATATATCTTTCTTCACCCTTTGAAGATAATAGCCGATGAATTTGCCTCAGGTGAGAATTGGAGAATAGCAGTACCTCTACATCTACGCCTGCAGACTTGATGATACCCCTCACCTTTTCCTCAACGGCCTTTTCAATATCTGGGGAAGTGGCCACAGCAATAATGACAAGTTGGAAGTCTTTGTCATCCATAATCTTTATGGATTGTATGGCTCTGAGGAGCGTCCCATCATGATCAAGAGGCGTGGGGTGATCAAAGATGGCGTCCCCATCCTGCCATCCGACCTTACTATCCCTAGCCCAATAAGACGGAATGACCATTGTTGTTTTCATAATTACCTCCTAATATGAAAAATTCAGATCGACATCTCTTGTCAAAGAATCCGTTGTCCATCATATTATAATATAGAGGCCGAATTATTAGTATATCTCATATCCAACCCCATAAACCAGAAATTCTCACCTAAACGAACCCTTAACCTCTTTCTTCGCTTCTATCTCGTGATACTCGCACTCTGGGCAAATCCACTCCTCAAGAATGAATTCCATGTCTGCACCACAATTTGGACATTTTCTTTCCATAAATTCTCATACATCTAGGAGTACTTGGGCAGTCCAGGTCCCATCGATCTGCTTGATTTCCATACCATGATAGGTGCAAGCCTTTACTTCTGTCTTCGTCCTGTGCTTGGCTTGATCGATGGGCTCACCTGAGACTTTTGCACTAAGTCTCATCTGATTTTCATCTATATGAACGTCAAATCTGGAGAACGCGAGACTCTCGGCATCGACATAGAAGAGCAATTCGTTGAGCCAATCGAACATCAATGATTCTAAATCCTCCCCTTTGACATTGATCTTTTTCACAATTCTCGGCTTGACATTCTCGGTATCGAGCATAACATCAAACATCGCAAGTGCAGCATTGGCAAAAGCCTCTTCTAAAGTTCTCCCATAGGCTTTGAAACATACATCTGCCGTAGCAAATCCCAGAAATTCAAATTTTTTCATGCTGATATCTTATTATTTGTACCTATTACAGATCAGAGTTTTTATAACTCTTTGAACAATTATCCTAAAAATCTTTGGTATTAAACAGGCTTGTCTTTTTTCAGAAGTTGTTTGAAAGCCAAATAAAAAAAGCATATCAGATACTTAATTATTTAGTAATTGATAGACATAATAAGTGATAGAAACGATGAAACGGAGGGTCAGAGGCGTAAAAGATAGAAAAGACCTATATCAATGCACCCATCTAACTTTGTGTGAGTTATAAATCTAAAAATATTCTTTCACGTAACATCTCAAGTCTTTTATGAATGTTTTCCCAGTGGCTGCCTTCCCAATAAACTTTTCTGCATCTGTCGCAAATCCAAAAATCGACTCCTTCTTCAATTAACTCATCTGGTATGTAATCTTCTCTCTTCAGCATGAACAGTTCATTGAACAGAACTTTTCTTATAAGTGCATTGCATAGCGTGCATCTGGTCATCTTTGGTTCCAGGTCGATATCATAGTAAGATAGCACCTCTTCCAATTGTTCCATAATGCTATCAAAGTTAATCAAGCAAACTCTGACCCCTGCGCGTTCTGCCCTCAATCTCAGTGTTTTATCCCTTGTGATTAAGATTCTTTTCTGTCCTGCAAATTTGAGTAAAAACTCATCCTCTTTGTCATCTAAGATAAAATCGCTCGCGCTGACCGTGTCATATCCAAGTATTCGGAGCCATATAGTTAGCCTACCCAACATTCGATCTACTATGAACTTCTTTTGATCTTGGGTTTTTTCACCCCCATATCTTTGAAATCCCATTATATTCTCCTGAGATGCTGTTTTATGATATAGTTCTATTAAAGGAAAGGCGCAAAGGAAAGGCGCATAAAATTGTCGAAAATCCTAATGTAGAGGGACCTAATAGTAAGATTAAAAACCAAATATTTTTGTTCTTGCTAGAATTTTCAAAGTGGTATGTATTGGCAAAGATGGTGTTGTATTTGATGAAAAAAGGTTAATAAAAGTAATTAAAGAAATCTGCTAGGAAAATCAAATTTTATATGGAAAAAAAGAGAGTTTATTGCGATTCGTTGGAATGTTGTAAAGGGTGTGCGGGGCGATAGTATTAAATACGAGGGTAACTAATGAGACGATATAATAACTGATTTTGTTAATTTTAACTAGGTGAATATATATGAACGTTGAACAATATAAAGGTACTACCACGGTTGGACTAGTTTGTGATGATGGCGTTGTTTTAGCGACAGAGAGACGAGCAACGATGGGTAATCTTATCGCAAGCAAGGACGCCAAAAAAATATATCAAATCGATGATAAGGTGGGTATGACCACCGCAGGCATGGTAGGAGATGCACAAACCCTTGTGAGGTCCATTGCAGTGGAGTCAAAACTCTATAAAATACGGAGACAAGAGCCCATGACCATTAGTGCTACCGTAACGCTGTTATCCAATATCTTGAGTGGTAATAGATATTTTCCATACTACGTTCAACTAATCATAGGTGGGGTGGATAAAAAAGGTCCTGGCCTATATTCATTGGATGCATTTGGGGGGCAGCTAACAGAAAAAAGGGCTGTTGCAACAGGCTCCGGTTCACCAATTGCATACGGTGTTTTAGAGGATAGATATACGGATAATATACCAATAGATGAAGGTGTTACCCTTGCTATACGTGCATTACATACGGCTATGAAGCGAGATTCCGCTTCTGGAGATGGTATCGATGTGGTGAAGATAACGTCGAAGGGTTATGAAACCGTGGATGAAGCAGAAATCTCCAGCAGAATAAAAGAACTAACATAACCTGTTCTTTTAAAGGAAAACTAAATGTCGATAGAAGAAGTTCTAAATGAGTTTAGAGTTAGAGTCCAAGAGGCGCTTCCTAAGGGTATAACTATATCTAACATGGAATTTGAGGGACCAGAACTCGTTCTATATACAAAAGAGCCTCGAAAATTTGCAGATAACGGAGATATCCTTCGGGCGCTAGCAAAAGATCTACGCAAGCGAGTTGTCGTAAGACCAGATCCCGGCGTGTTAGCCTCAGAAGAAGATGCGATTAAAAAAATTAAGGAGATTGTCCCCCCAGAAGCAGGGATTATCAATCAATATTTTGATATAAGCGTGGGTGAGGTAATCATCGAGGCAGAAAAACTAGGTTTAGTTATTGGTAGACACGGAGCTATGCTTCGGGAAATCACCAAAAACATTGGTTGGACTCCCAAGGTAGTTAGGGCGCCACCAATTGAGTCATCCATCATCAAAAACATTCGCCAGTACCTACGTTCTGAAAGGGATGCTAGAAAGGCCTTCCTAAGGCAAATTGGTAAGAAAATTCATCGAGAAGTAACGTCTAAAGATTCATGGGTACGTGTTACATCCCTGGGTGGCTGTAGGGAGGTCGGCAGAAGTTCGTTTATATTGTCCACACCAGAGACAAGAGTGCTGATCGATTGTGGCATCAATGTTGGATCTGAGAATAATGGCACTCCTTATCTGTACGTGCCAGAGGCATTCCCAATAGATCAAATCGATGCCGTTGTGATAACGCATGCTCATCTGGATCATGCTGGCTTGGTTCCTTTACTTTTCAAATATGGTTACGAAGGTCCTGTTTATGTGACGGCCCCCACCAGAGACCTAATGGCATTGTTACAATTGGATTACATCGAAGTTTCTGCTAGGGAAGGAAAGAAAACGCCTTATGAGTCATCGATGGTCCGAGAAGCACTGAAACGTACGATAACATTGAACTATGGGGATGTCACAGATATAGCACCGGATGTAAGGTTGACTTTTCACAATGCTGGCCATATACTTGGTTCATCGATAATACACTTCCACATTGGCGAAGGCCTTTACAATATTGCCTTTACAGGCGACTTCAAGTATGAGCCAACCAGGCTCTTCGATCCTGCTGTGAACGAATTCCCTAGGTTGGAAACGCTGGTAATGGAGGCTACTTATGGTGGATCTAAAGACAATCAACCCTATCGAAGAGAAGCAGAAAGAGAGATACATTCCATAATAAAACGAACTATTGCTAGGAAAGGCAAAGTGGTAATACCAGCTTTCGCTGTGGGTAGGAGCCAAGAAGTGATGATCGTGCTAGAGGAGGCGATCAGAACTGGCCTCATTGATGAAGTTCCCGTTTATTTAGATGGCATGATCTGGGAGGCGACAGCTATTCACACGACATATCCTGAGTACTTAAATAACGATCTACAGGAATTAATATTTCATAGGGGGCTGAACCCCTTCTTATCAGAATGCTTTACTCAAGTTGAATCTGCGAAGCGCCAAGAGATCATTGATGGAGGGCCTTCTGTAATACTTGCCACATCAGGCATGCTAAATGGAGGACCGGTGATGGAATACCTTAGGGCATTGGGTCCTGATAAAATAAATACACTAATATTCGTAGGCTATCAAGCAGAAGGTACACTGGGAAGAAGGATCCAGAAGGGATGGGACGAAGTTCCATTTTCGATAGAAGGGCGAACGGAAACAATTAAGATCAATTTAGATGTGGAGACTGTGGACGGATTTTCAGGTCATTCTGATCGAAGGCAGCTAATGGAATATGTCAGAAGGATGGGTCCACGTCCCGAAAGAATACTGACTAACCATGGTGACGAGAATAATTGCATAGACTTGGCAAGCGCGATACATAAAAAATATGGGATAGAAACAAGAGCACCATTGAATTTAGAAACAATGAGGTTCGTCTAATCGGTAATAACTTGTGCGCAATTTTTAGAGTGCATAAGGACGATCAAGGATCCTAACCTATTACAAGGCTCAAAAGGCAGTTCTCTTTTTTTCGTGTCGTGAGACGATATATTTTCTGCTCATACCTATTTCTATCATAAACGAAAACTGGCATAGGAAGATGAGATTAATTTAAAGGATTTTCCACTTTAAAATACAAGAGCTGCCGCTAGCTATAGTTGGACTGTATTTTGTCTTGAGGATTTGGTATGGTATAATCCTTATCGATTCAATGAACTCTTTTAGTTGTCTATACTCACATTTTTCTATTATCCTGAGGTTTAAACCAGTTCATGGCTTCGTCACAGTCTCGTGCCAATATTGACTGCCCCGGATGTTGGATCCTTCAAAGGCAAATCATTAGTGGTGATTTCCTGCCCCTGTTCAGACGTTTCATCCATTTTAGGGCGGATTACCTGATAGTCCTCATGGCCCTGGCGGATACATTTCACTTCCCAGTCAAATTCATAATTGCCTGTACCGTCGAGCAGTTCCTGGACCACTACACCATCCAGGCTTTTGCTTGTGACAGCCAAGCCTTTGGAATCGGCTGAGAGTGGGGTAACCTGAACTGTCATGCCCTCCTCAACTGCCACAGCCAGGAAGTAATCAGGGAAAGTTATGACTGCACGGCCATCTACCAATTGCGCTGTGCACCGAATGTATGCTGCCGCTTCTGGACCTTCTACACTGGTATACCAGATCTCTGTATTCGGATCGTTTGGGTTATCTACACGGAAACTTTTGGTATCGCCCCAAACTCTACCTTTACCATCTGAAGTCACATACATGCCAGCCTGGGTATTTCCATTTGCATCCTGGACAGAAACATATCCATTGTTCGGATAACCATTAAGATATGTCAATCGGCAGTTTCTATTGCCATTGGGGCCATCTGTATTGACTATGCCTACATCATCATAATAATACGAATACATTTCAACCCGGTCGCCAACGGTGAGGTCGTAGCCAACGGTGAGGTCGTAGCCAACGGTGAGGTGGCCGTCTATATCGGTTCTAGAAGAATGTATAAGCAGGTGGTCGTCTTTATCCTCTTCGATGTAAACATAGTCACCATCGCCGAAATTGAGTCTTGCTCCATGACCGTACGAATCTGGACCTATAAGACGCAAATTGTCTTCATCTGTTGACCGGATAGTAAGCTTATGCGTGGGGCCTGTCGTCCCGATGCCGACTTCGCCTGATGTCTTCGCGAGATTAACCCCATTTGCCATTGCAACTTCAAGATCTGCGCGAGAGTCGTAGTCCAATGCATCGATTGCAGCGAGATTATTAATATTGGTCTGCAACGTGTTATCTGCAGCTGTCCTGGCATTCTCTTCAGCATCGATGTTGGTCTGCAATGTATCATCAGTGGCTATCCTTGCAGCTTCTTCAGCATCAACATCAGCTATCCTTGCAGCTTCCTCTGCATTGATGTTTGTCTGCAGCTGGCTATCTGCAGCTATCCTTGCAGTCTCTTCAGTATCGAGAGCAGTTTGCAGTGCATTATCAGCGGCTATCCTTGCAGTCTCTTCAGCATCGATGACAGCTTGTAGTACTGCATCGCCAGAAATTCGTGCAGCGATTTCGGCATCCAATTGTGCTTGAATATTGCTAACATTTCCCAGTTGAACGTCTATCTGCTCCCGTATATCTTCCAACTCTTCCCATATCTCTAGGAATGGTTGACCATTGGGAGTATCTCCCCATATTTCTAGGAATGATTGACCATCGGGGGTAGCTCCTGCTACAGCCGAGGTGGGGACCACGGCAATTAGCACCAGAACCATTCCGTACACTAACCATTTTTGTCTCAATTTTCCCATTTTCTTTTACCTCCCTTTTATCTACATTTT
>JBHPDI010000003.1:0-47692 GCA_042577985.1 Halobacteriota archaeon
AGCATCCATAGCCACAGACGGATACATCTGCTCATAGGTGGTGTATGTGTTTACTCGAAATTCTGAACCAACCTTACTTCCAGTGCTGTCATACATCTGAGCAAAAATCCCCCACCAATGTCCATCCGGACCATAGCTCATCCATGTGATGACAAAGTTTCCGTCAGCATCCATGGCCACAGACGGATTCCTCTGAGCATCGGTGGTGTATGTGTTTACTTGAAATTCTGAGCCAACCTTACTTCCAGAGATGTCGTACATCTGAGCATAAATCCCAGAACCACTTCCATCTTGACCATAGCTCGTCCATGTTATGACAAAGTTTCCGTCAGCATCCATAGCCGCAGAGGGATACGACTGCTGATCATAGGTGTATGTGTTTACTTGAAATTCTGAGCCAATTGTATTAGGTTGTGCATAAACGGCTGCAATTGGAATTGTCGAAAGAACCAATATTGCCGCCAGCAAAATTGACAGGAAAAACCTCACGCCCTTAACATTTCTTATATCAAGTTGTATTGCCATTTTTTATTCACCCATACTTTAGATATTCATATACCCGCCTTTCCTCAGCGGGTGATAAGACTTTAACTAAAGGACATATAAGAGTTATCAACCATGTGAAACATTTTTCCTGAAAACAGAAATTACTGGGTAATTCAGGGGATTTGATATAAAAAAAAGTTAAATTCTAACCTTCAGTATTTCAATCCCGCCATGATCTGATTTTAGCTGCGATGATGAATAACACACGTCTTAGCGCTTAATTAAATTAGGAAAGATTACAAAAAATCGAAATTTAATAGCCAAATTAATTAAAAAATCCATCTATTGTAATTTCCCTCTCTTTCCATTTTGGTTATTTTCACTAGGATAGGTTTAGAAAAATAAAATTCTTCAAAATGAGACTTTACATAACCTCTTCTGCGGTCATTGAAACTATCTTGTTGATCTCTGCCTGGAGCTCGGGTGGCAAACCCGGAATATCTGCATCCAAAAAACCCCTTACTATGAGAGAAGTGGCCTCGCTTTCGCTTAGCCCCCGAGTCATCAGATAGTACAGCTGCTCATCAGCAATTTTTCCAACCGCCGCCTCATGGGTCATCTCAGTTTCCTTTGACCTGCCATCCAAGCTTGGATGCGCTCTGGCTATTGCATTATCGCTCAACAAGAGAGCCCTGCATTCCAGGTGACCATGTGTTTTTGGCTTGTTTCCTCTCAATATTCCCCTCATTTCTAGGGTCGACTCATCCATAATGACTGCACGGGAAACGATTTCCCCTTTGGTCCCTTCTGCCGAGAATATTATGCTGCTACCAATATCGATGTTTGATTTTTTTCTGCTTAAAATCAGATTTCTGAAACTAGCTCTAGCTCCTTCGCCCTTCAGGATAACCGTAGGATACATCTGGATCGACTTAACAGGATTCATCAGAACGTAGTTCATGTTCAGAATTCCATTTTTCTCGACCGTAGCACCCATCCTTGGGCGAACGTGAAAGTTTTGACCCCATGAATGTATCATCGACAATGTCACCTCCGCACCCTCTTTGACGTGGATCTCTGTCGCAGCAACGTGGGCCGCAGCCTTACATTCCGGATTTACGGTGCAACCTGTTATAATGTGTATCTTAGAACCCGGTTCAGCGATGATGAAATTATGTGGCATCTGGATCCCCTTATCGGTGCCCAGGTACAAACAAGCTTGTAAGGGGTAGCCTACATTAACACCTTCTTGGACCCAAACGAATGCACCCCCCACAGAGTTCGCTGCCACATAGTTAGCGTATTTATCCAGTCCCATGGATAGATGCTTAAACCAGTATTTCTCAAGCCAAGGATACGTTCTGATGGCATCATCTGTGTTAAGGACGACCAATCCCTCTGGTAGGTTCTCTTTTAGCCATTCTGTGTACTTCAGGTATACCACGTCGTTGTCATGCTGAAAGTAAGTGCCACTTCTATGCCCCTCATCATCTCTTGTCCCAACCGCTCTGGAAGCATCCCTAACCTCCTCGCTGAGTTCAGAGATCTCATCTACTTTTTCATGTGCAGGCACTTGCATATTAAAAACATTCAGATCGATATCGGGACCATATTTAGCAGGCTTTGCGTTTTTAAGTAACTCTTGAGCTCTCTTTCGTTTCTCAACATACCATTTCGGGAGTTCTTTCATGCGATCATTCCTCACTCAATCTCCGGCATGAGCTTCTTATGTTCTTCTTTCAGCGCAGGTGGACAGACTTCCATATATGCACAGTAGCCCTGTTCCTCTATCTTTGATAAAATATCCTCGGGATGCTCGCTGACGGCTATCTTTCCGTCGCACATCACATGAGCGAGGTCTGCATCTATGTATTGTAAAATGTGTCTATGATGAGTGATCAGAAGTAATGAGCCTCCAGTCTCCTTGATGAAACTGTCCACTTGACCCCCGATCAACTTCAGAGAGTCTATATCAACGCCGCTATCAGGTTCATCCAAAACCAGAAGTTGCGGCTTCATCGCAAAGATCTGAGCTAGCTCCGATCTTTTTCTTTCACCACCTGAGAAGCCAACGTTCAACTCCCTATCTCTGAAATTTTTAGGCAAACCCACCTTCTTGAGTGCCTCGGTGGCAAATATTTCTTCCTGCCCCTTACGAGGGTCCCAAGGCTCCTTTCCACCACAAAGACGTATTATATCGCGCAATTTCACCCCACTGATTGCAGGAGGAAACTGAAATGCAAAACCTATTCCGTTTCTTGAGCGTTTGTCTATGGATAGGTCCACTAGATTTTTACCATTAAAGAGTATCTTTCCCCTTGAAACCTTGTAGGAGGGCATTCCTATTAGCGTCATGACTAACGTAGTCTTGCCTGATGCATTAGGACCCAAAAGAACGTGCACTTCGCCCTTGCCTATCTCTAGATTAACTCCACTCAAGATCTTCTTGCCATCAACCTCTACATGAAGATCTTTGATTTCTAACAAAGCCATATTCTCACTAGCCACCGTTAAGGGTGTTAACAAAACTTAAATGTTGTCGTAGCAAATAACCGTTTGATTGAGATTGAGAAAACACATTTTGAAAGCATAGAGAAGGACCCTAGTATGCAATACAATGACATCGAGATATCTGCCGATAGAACTCAATATCCCAAAGATTGACGGAAATCAAAATTTCACGGAAAGAGAACATCCAATGATTCTCTCAAAGTTCTCAACAGTCATGGCATTAATGGAAAAAAAGGGTAATGGAAACAGATAGATAGATCGTTTAGGCTTACTAAAAATAGTTTTCTGGGGCAATCGACTTGATAATGAGTGGAATACGGAAACGATCAGCACAATTACACCCAGGTAAACTAGCAGAATATAATAAAAGTCAGAAAAAGAGTTATTTGCAGCCGCATTTCATGTGACTTGCTTGTATGGTATGGTGCCCTATGAAAGATTCTTTATGTGTCTTATGCAAAGGAAAGGGTTTATGTGGGAGACCTTGCCCCATACTTACTAAATTTAAAGCAATAGAGAAAATATCGCCCCTGGGTAATAGCATATTTGGTGCTTCACCTCCTTCAGTTTTTGTTGGGCGGTTTGGATATCCAAATATACAGGCAGGTCCTTTGGTCCCCCCGCTAATAACCGCTAAGGATGCTCAGATCTATGATGATCCAAGTAGTTGGTTAGATAAAGATATCAAAGATATAATCAGCCTACGCTCGAATTTGGTCAGATCAAATATCGGTTTAAACGTCAAAGATCCTTACATTTTCGAAAACAGACTCTTTTCAAAGGTCCAAGAGCTTGCAATGGCATCTATGCCTGTCGACACTGAAGTCCGCTTCTACAAATCCCCAAAAAAGGAGTTACGCTTTGATGATGTTCTGAGTCCAATGGGTCCTTCAGG
This sequence comes from Halobacteriota archaeon, assembly GCA_042577985.1. Classification (GTDB taxonomy): domain Archaea; phylum Halobacteriota; class UBA148; order UBA148; family UBA148; genus UBA148. The sequence goes on from JBHPDI010000003.1 coordinate 3,893, forward strand.
TAGGATTAAAACACTGGAAATAACAGAAAATCCATCGGTTCCTCGAAAAATTGATCATCTTGTCTTTGACACCGATATCCTAGCTAAGGACGCAATAGGAGAGTTGTACAAGAGCGATATCTCGACCTATCACATAGGTAGACTGCTCTCAGTCGGACTTCTTGGGAGAAGTGAAGATCGCAAACTTGTTCCAACGAGATGGTCTATCACAGCAACAGATGATGTCATCGGTAGCGAATTGATCAGCCAAGTTAAAAATCACTCAGAACTGGATGAGATCCGGGTTTTCAGTGATCAAAAATTTGGCAATAGATTTGAGATAGTCTTACTACCCAAAATTTTTTCATTTGAGTTGATAGAGATTTGGTTACCAAAATCAGCTTGGGCGAGCAATAGAACATGGATTGGTGAAGATAAGGAAGGATATGATGGTAGAACCACCTATTCTCACCTAGCAGGAGGATATTATGCAGCACGACTTGGGGTCCTTGAGTATCTGGAGAAGATAAGAAGACAGGCATTGGTTTTCATAATACGAGAGATTCTTCCCGACTATTGGGCACCCCTTGGTAGCTGGATCATCCGAGAGACTGTACGTAACGCTATGGCACAAAAACCGAAAAGATTTGATTCCTTAGAAGAGGCGATAGGAGATGTAGCTAAAAGAATACGAACCCCATCGTCGAAATGGAGAACAAAAGCAAAACTCCTAGCGGACTACAAATTACAGAAAACTCTGGCAGATTTTTTTAACGACAAAGCACGAGAAGGTCCATCATAATAGAAAAGAAAGTCTTGGAACAAATAGATGAGATGGTAGCCATAGTAGTCATTAACTTTATCCTAGTGTTCTAGTCCCAGACGAAGCCCATCACGATGCCTACGGACAGAGTAATCATGTAACTCGATCCAATCTTCAGGACTTTTCTGTCTTTCTTATTTTAATAATTGTTTAAATTGTTATTAAATGTTTTTTCTTAGAATTATGGTAAAGCTGTGTTTAGCTTTGGGTATTTTACATGCTTGTGCTTTTAATCCTTAACTTGATTTACAAGCCATCTAGCCATATGTTTAGATGCTCTTTATTCATTTTCACCCAGATTCCTCAGGTATTCTTTGAACAGTGGGTGGTAGAGAGAGTACCTTCCCCTGTCGTGTTTTACTATAAGCCCTTTCTTAATCAAAAACCGAAGTTGTGTTCTTGCATTCTTTACATCTATATCAGACGGACTAAACATGTCTGACAATTTTGACAAAGCCAATAATACACTCTTCTCCTTATGGCTCGCTATCGAAAAGTCACTTCTAAATCTCTCCCTCTCCATTGATTTAATAATATAAAGATAATTTTCCTCGAAAAATCTTAGGTTAATTCTGCCCTTTGGATTTAAACTCACCAACTCCCTCATTATGAAATTGATGAAAGGTAGATAACCGGCCGTTAAATAATATATTTTTTCAATCACATCCTCATCAATTTTCAAATCCAAACCAGAAAGTTTCAAGGAAGTTAAGAGGGATTCTCTGGTTTCATTCAAATTAAACGGATTCAAGTTATGCTTGATATTAAAGAAGCTAGCAAAAGTCCAATCAGAGTCCTTTGCATTTGAAAATATATCGCTTCTCCCAGCTATGCACAATATAAAGTTACATCCATACCTTGGAAGATTTTGAAACAATTTCGCAGTATTGTTCAAGAAATCCGGATATAAGTTGGATATATAATGTGCATCATCAAACATCAAAATGGCAGTATCAACTCCTATTTTTTCTATAATTTTCCATAGGTCCATAAACACTTCTTTAGCTATTCTAAAAGTGGACGCATCTTTTCCACTTTGTTCCGGTTCACTTCTCCTTTTATTGATTGATTCAATTCTCCAGTTCCTGATTTCGTTTTTAATTTCCGTCGAAACAGTTGTATTTGTAATAAAATTTCCACTGATGTCCTCTACGACTTTACTGAAAATAGAACTAAAAGAAGTGGGTGTAAGCTCGACTATCGCAGAAAATACCTTTCTATCTTTGAACTCTTCCAAGGCAATTGATTCAAATTTCCTTAATATTGAAGTCTTGCCAATACCTGCATCTCCTAGAATAGCTATGTTGTCCGGCGTGGGCATTTCTGTTTTTATAGACCTGCCGAACGCTGTCCTAAAAGATGACAGAATATCCTCTCTGCCTGTAAAATATCTTGGATTCACAGGAAATGTTGGTGAAAAAAGATTCCTTTTTTCAACAGTTGTCAAAAAGTATTCTCCCTCCCGTTTTCGTTGATGTATTTGGAGACCACCGTTACTGCAATTATTTTGCCGGTTTTTGGATCTTTAACAGGACTAAAAGTTCGAAGGAATTGTCTACCGTCTAGATGGCTTCTATGCTCAAGATGAATGAACTTGCCTGTTTTAAATACTTCTTTCACAGTCCCAACAAACAGTTCCGTTGATGCTTTGGGATAGAACTCGCCATAGGTCCTACCAAGGACCTGATCTCTTGGCAAGCCAAGCCTTGACAGATATCTGTTGTTCACTAAGAGATACCTGCAATCCCTATCCACGAGATATACGTGAGCGTCGATAGAGTCCACTAAGGAGTGACACTTCTCATTCGACTCCTTATTTGCCTCTGCTGCCATCTTGCGCTCGGTGATGTCACGGACCATGGCCAAAATCTGAGTAGGCTGCTCATTAGGATCACGTAGGAATCTAAAATGACCCTCGACTGTAACTATGGACCCATCCTTACGATACAAATCAAGCTCCACCGTACGCGACCTGGATTGGTCTTTTTGCTCACTATTTTCTATTTCGAGTTCTTCTGCAAGAACCTTCATGGCACGCTCATAGGAGGCAGTGGTAAATACTTTTTCCATAGTATTGGCTATAGCTTCCTCAACACTGTAGCCCAGCAATCGGGTAACAGAAGGACTGACATAGGTGAGATGATTGTTCATATCCGCTGTCCAAATAACGTCTGAAGCATTATCGGCGAGCAGACGGTAGAGCCTCTCACTATCTCGTAAAGCCTCTTCAGCACGCTTTTGATCTGTGATGTTTCTAACTACACCTATAACCTCTGTAACGGCTCCTGATTGGTCTCTAATAGATGAGATTTTTGCGTCGTACCATAAATTCCTACCTTTTATTTCTAAGACATAACTAAATTGCTGGGTCTCACCTGAGATTTCAATTTGCTTCATAGCAGATTGCAGTGATTGAGATACGTCTGGTGGAAGCACATCTTTGAAATGTCTCCCAAGAAATTCGCTTGGTTGGATATATAACTCCCATTCATGTGACGTTGTGTAATAATTCTTAAAAGTGCCATCCATAGCAATGACGAAAACCAAATCATCCATTGAGTTAATAAGTGAGCGAATGCTTTTCTCGCTCTTCTGAAGTGCCTCCTTCGCCTCCTTTACCTTATCGCTTAGCCCTTTAACAAGCTCATAGTAAATTAGGTCATAGGTTGCAAGTCTTTTCAATAAAATTGGAACCTCTTTTTCTTTTTCCTCCATGAATTCACTGATAGTAGAAAAATGCATATCGAGTAGATTCTCAGGACCAAGATTCTTGTCCATGCACATTCGGACCAATTTTGAGAGTTCATATAAAGAATACTCATCTCCATTTTCGATGTAAGCGGAGAATATATCCTTGTACCACTCTAGAGTTTTATCATCTATTGTGGTCTCGACATCATCAGTTTGTTTGATAATAGTATCGTCAGTTTGATTCTTTGCCATTCCCTACCCTCCTTTTTGTCTCTTTAGCATTTTAATCCAGACCATATTGCCTAAATTATCAGACTATAACCAACACTACCCATATTCTATCAATAATACTATCTATATTATCCTTATTTTAGATTTACTCGGTCTATAGAAAATATTTCTCTCCGTAGTTTTAATAAACTCGGTAACAAATTGCTACTTGAAGATAAATTTCCAGAAACGGAGAAATTGGATAAAGTAGTGGAAAAAGTTTGCACAGCCCACGATATCAGCCATCGAAGCACGGTAACCTAGACAAAAAATACCTGGATCAACAATAGCCTCTGTGGAAATACTGGATGTAGTGTGTTTGTCAAAGTTAGAAGATATTGTCTGTAAAAATGCGCCGGCCGGGATTTGAACCCGAGTTTATGACTTGGCAAGCCATAGTGATAACCACTACACTACCGGCGCTATGAAGAACTTCACCTCTTCCCTTGACATTTTTTTGATTATTCCCTTCCCAAAAAAGAAAAGGGTCGGAAAGGTTTATGTCGGGAGTGGGATTTGAACCCACGACAACTCGGTCTTCAGCCGAGCGCTCTCCCGGACTGAGCTATCCCAACCAATTGGAACACTTATGGTTCTTTACCCTGAACACAATTTTTCAAGGGTCTCAAACCAAACCTTCTAACCTTGGTTCCTCGTATTTACTTCTGAAATATTTCAGAGCAACATCCTTAGAATGGGCCCGATGCGATTCGAACGCATGGCCACTCGGTTATGAGCCGAGCGCTCTAACCAGACTAAGCTACGGGCCCATATATCTGAATATATACTATCCATTACTTAACTTTTATCGACTAACTTTTGTCTATACGCCGCCAACAGGACTTGAACCTGTGACATCCTGGTTTCTGCTTTTTTATTTAAACCTCCTCTTCTGCTTCTGCTTCTGCTTTGCAAAAGGAAAGTGTTTCTGTCATAACAGAAACAACCTTTTAACAAGAGGTTGATTAACAGCCAGACACTCTACCAACTGAGTTATGGCGGCATAAGTAAGACAGCGCGTTAGATTACAAGAATAGTTGTTGTTTAACTTAAGCTTTTTGAGATTCTATTTAATCTTTGGATCAGTGCTCTCACGTTTGGTCCGAATTTGGCTTTGAAGTTCATCATATTTTCAGTTGTTATGGCACCATGAAGTGAAGGCTCTACCAGACCCTCATGCTCTAATAATCTTAGCGAATAGCGCACCTTATGTTTTGGAAGACTGGTCTCCTCTGCAAGTTTTAATATCCCAATCGGCTCTTCTCCCATAACCGTTTTTAGGACGATCAAGTTGCGTTCTAGCAACTCCAGTTCATGTTCTAATTTATCTGTCAGCATGGAAACACCATATCTATACAACCCATATCATGGAAACACTATATCTATATACTTATATTAATAGGCACTATCTATTTACTTGTCATGAATGTTAAGGTCCGATCTTCAAGGATAAAAGGAGACATATATGCCCCTATGTCTAAGAGTTACACCCATAGGGCAATAGCAATTGCAAGCCTTGGAGAGATATCTAATATCAAGTACCACCTTCTCTCGGGCGATACGATGGCAACTGTCCGAGCGTGTGAGGCACTCGGAGCTACCATAGAGGATCGTGAAGATGTTCTAAATGTGGCAGGAGTGGGCGGTCTACCGAAGACGCCTGATGATGTGATATATGTAGCAAATTCTGGTACATCTCTCAGATTTATGACCGCCATAGCAAGTCTAATAGAGGGTACTGCGGTTTTAACTGGTGATTCTTCTCTAAGAGTTAGACCCAATGACCCACTGCTCAAAGCGATCAACGACCTTGGTGCAAGGGCATTCTCCACCAAAGAAGATGGAACTGCACCAATAGTCGTGCAAGGCAAGCTTCTGGGTGGAGAGACCATCTTGGATGGATCTATCAGCTCTCAATTCATCTCGGGATTATTGATGGCCTGCCCATTCGCCGAGAAGGATACGGTGATAAAGATTGATGGTGAACTGATATCCAAGCCTTATGTAGAAATGACCCTTGAGATGCTAGAAAAGACAGGCGCTAAAATCACAACTGATTTCAAGGAATTTGTGATTCCATGTGATCAAGCGTTCGATCTCAGATCATACGTAGTTCCCGGGGATTTTTCATCTGCGTCATACATACTTGCTGCTACGGCAATGACAAACTCAAAGTCGAGAGTGCGCAATCTGTTTCCTTCGAAACAAGGTGATGTTGCAATCATTTCGATACTGGAAAAAATGGGCGCGAATATATCGTGGGACCAGACCGAGGGTATTGTAAACTTAGATGGAGCTGACCTGGAAGGAATAGAAATTGACGCCGGAGATATACCAGATCTAGTTCCAACCATTGCGGTTCTGGGCGCCGTAGCAGAAGGAACGACCACGATCAGCAATGCAAAACATCTTCGATATAAGGAGACGGACCGATTACATGCGATGACATCTGAGTTGAGAAAGATGGGTGTAAAAATAGAGGAGAAAACCGACGGGATGATTATCGAAGGGACGAGAATACATGGCGCAAAACTACATGATTACAATGATCATCGAATCGTCATGGCATTAACGATAGCGGGATTAGTGGCGGAGGGAGAGACTGTGATCAATAATGCTGAATGCGTGGAAGTATCTTACCCGGGCTTTTTCGACGATCTGTATGGCATGGGCGCCAACCTTGAGGTGGAGTAAATGAGCGGAAACTCCTTCGGAGAGATTTTTAGGATTACGACCTGGGGCGAAAGTCATGGAAAAGCTATGGGAATAATATTGGATGGTTGCCCTGCGGGACTAGAGATATGCGAAGATGAAATCCAGGCGGAGCTTGACAGAAGACGTCCGGGTCAAAGCATTTTGACCTCTCCCCGAGAGGAGATGGATAAAATAGAGATCCTTTCTGGTGTGTTCGAGGGTAAAACGACTGGAACCCCCATCTCAATGTTCGTTCAAAACTTGGATGTCGATTCCAGCAAATACGAATCTTTGCGAAACACCCCCAGGCCCGGTCATGCAGATTTCACCTATGAAAAGAAGTACGGTCTAAGAGATTGGAAAGGAGGCGGAAGGGCCTCTGCTAGGGAGACAGTTGCAAGGGTAGCTGGCGGTGCAATAGCAAAGAAACTGCTCAGCTCACAAAAAATCGAGATTATTGGTCATGTGACTCAAATCGGCGGGATTTCCATTGAGGCGATCACATTAGATCAAATTCGAGAGAACGTGGAGCAAAACATGGTAAGATGCGCAGATATTAAAACTGCAGAAAGCATGCTTCAATACATCAAAAAAGTGCAAGCAAGTAAAGATAGCGTTGGAGGCATCGTCGAGATAATCGCATTGAACGTACCAGCAGGTGTAGGCGAGCCCGTGTTCGATAAGTTGGATGCTGATCTAGCAAAGGCACTGATGAGCATAGGAAGTGTAAAAGGCATTGAGATAGGTGTTGGATTTAGATGCGCAATGATGCGAGGGAGGGAGATGAACGATCCGTTCGTGCTTAGAAAAGGAGTGGTTATGACTGAGACCAACAATGCTGGTGGCATCTTGGGAGGTATATCCAATGGTATGCCTATAGTGTGTAGAATAGTGGTTAAGCCGACACCTTCCATAGAAGAAACCCAAAAAACGGTGGACTTAGTTGATAAAGAAGAGAAAGATATTCAAATAAAGGGAAGGCATGATCCATGCATCTGTCCGAGGATCGTTCCTGTGGCAGAGGCGATGGTAGCCCTTGTTCTGTCTGATCATATGATCAGGGGGGGGTTCATTCATCCGAGCAAATAGAATCTGGATAGGAATCATCGTTATTTTATTAATATCTATAGGATCTTTTGGGTGTGTTGAAACAGAGCCGACGCCTGCACCCACACCATATCCAACACCAACCACAGCTCAAACACCACCCCAGAAAACGGCACCAGCTTCAACACCTGCTATTACACCAACACCCACTCCCACACCAACAACAGAGTCTACATGGCCTTTAGCACCCGATTTTGAACTAATAGATGCAACAAGTGGCGACCTAATCAGCCTCAGAGATTACAGGGGCAAGATGGTTCTTTTGGACCTTTTTGCAACTTGGTGTGGAGCATGTGCAAACTCAATCGACAATGACTTAGTGCCACTACACGAGCAATATGGGGATCATATAATAATCCTCTCTGTCGACATTAGGGATCCGGACCTTACTGCTGAAGATCTCCGAACTTTCGCAGAAGAACATGATATGGGATGGCCAGTACTGATGGGCTCCTCTACGACCGTTCCCCAAGACTATAAAATACAGGGTTTACCAACCATATACATCATCGATAAGGACGGAGTAATCAAATACTTTCATCTAGGATCCCCTGGGATCGAAGTCCTTAAAAACGAGATAGACAGTTTGTTATAATAAAGTAGGATGGTGATTAAATTAATGGCTGACCTATCGCCTTTGGTGGCATTTTCTGCTGGAGTTCTAAGCATATCTTCACCGTGTGTGCTTCCACTAATTCCAGCGATAATGGCATACTCGACAGGAAAGGGACGATTTAGACCAGTTTCTATTGTCCTGGGAATAACCCTGGCCTTTACCCTCATGGGCGTGGCAGCGTCAGCATTGGGCCTGGCGTTCATCGGCTATATTCCTTACATGAAAAGTATCGCAGGAATCGTTATCGTTTTTTTGGGAGTATACATGCTATCTGAAAAGCTTGAACAGAAAGTGCTAGAGCTTAGAAGCAGGATACCCATAAGATTCAATTATTCTGCACCATCAGGGAGCGTTTTTGGGGGTTTTGCCCTTGGCCTATCGCTCGGCATAGTGTGGATACCCTGCGTCGGACCGATACTTGGCGCCATATTATCGATGGTCGCAGTAAGGGGTAGTGTTTCCTATGGTGCTTTACTGCTATTCATATATTCACTTGGATTTGGAGTTCCAATGTTAATCATCGCCTATTCTTCGGCATTTTCATCTAAACGTCTCAGTATATTTGTGCGATACAACGCCATCTTGAAACGGATCGCAGGAGTTGTTTTAATTTTGGTTGGACTGTATATGATGCCCATACCCCTACCCATTTAACTCAAACTCGTATAATCGACTTCATTGAATTTAAGAGAACCAGAATTGACAGACGATAAAGAAACCAAATAGTTTAGAATGCTTTGAAAATTTTCACGGTATTTCAAACCTATCGAATAAATTACCAACAATTTCGCTAAGCAGCCCATAATCCTCATCGTAAAACAGGTGACTTTCACAATCACAATCGCTAGATCCAAATCCTCTTACAAATGGAAAGTAATCTGCAAGCTTTGTTACAATATCACATTCCTTTAACTCACCCACATATACGTCTTTTATCCTTGCACATGCTAGAAGATAATCTATGTGCCAATGTATTTTCTTCTCCTTTCTGAGATGTCGGCTTATCCTTGCCTCCAACCCCCCAAGGCAGAGCCAACGTATGCATAAAAGCCAGTTTTAAATTTTATTTTTCCCAGGTGTCCAACTTGGATCTCCACACTCTTAGGAAGTCCTATTAGTAAAACATAAGCGCCTTTCATTTCCCCATTCTAAACTTTCTTTTGTAATACTTTGAATAGATTGCTCCTGCAGGGTTATGCGCAAAACCCTATCTTTCACGATAAAAGTCGTCATAGGAGCCTCTGAGTGCTCTGAAAATAATATATCATGTCCGAGGCATAACATGCATAATCTGTACATTTTGACCCGTCTATTACGGCTTCTTTAGAACCACAAACATCCTATTTGTTCCTCATGTGTGGATTTATGAGTAGATGGAGATCGACTGCATACACATCACAGTCTGCCATAACAAGGTTATGCGCCAAAGCTGCAAGAGAGGCAGTAATGGTTGTTTTTCCAGTTCCGCCCTTTCCACTTATGATCGTTATTTGTTTCATGTGGCCAACCCTTTACTTATTTACAGCTTGACGTCCCCCATACAAACAAATTCGACCACACTCTTTAAATTGGGCGTCCCACCACCTTGGCTGACGATTTCTAATGCCTTTTCAGCATCGTTAACTATTGCTCCAGCGATAACATCGGCACCATATTCTAATAGAATGGGTGTTAGTGGAGTGGTGGGTCCAATTACGAAAGTGTAGCCGTCGCTAAGCTCTAATAGCCTTTGTAGAGTTTTATTTACGAATGTACTCCCAGATATGACGATCAAGTCACACTTCGGTAGTAATGTCTCTGCAGCCGTATCTGGTAGTGCTCCATGCATGGGGCGTCTCTCAAATACAAACACATCTTTACCAAGTGAATCAATGAAGGGGAAACGACCAACAACCCCTATCTTATCATAATTATGAGCGATCGCTAGAATGCGATCAACTATGTTCATAACTTTATAGTTTCTTGGTTTCAGAAGTGCATTTATGCTTGCGATACCAATCGATGCTTCAGTAATGTTCCATGATTTTGCAAATGGCAAGGTATTTGTCCCGAGAAGATTTCCAACATTCTTTGGAGGTGAATGGAAATCTGAGAAGGCGTATGCTAAGCCAACTCTATCTTCAATTCGGACTGCAGTATATTTAAGTCCCGCCCTAATGTCATCCGATGTTTCTGCGTCTATAGATTTTAGTATGTCATCTATCAGTTCCATATGCCTCTCTCAGCTATGCAGGGATTTGTACCTCATCAAATAATTCTAAGAATTTTTCTTTCCATTCCAGCATCTCCAAAACGAATAGTACACCACGTGAGTAGAGTTCTGCAATTCTTTTATCAATTAGAATTCTTAGTAAGATAGTTATGCCTTTCTTTTTGCAATAGTCCTGAACCTTTTGGTCACCTATTCCCTCGCAGTTTATTATGACTCCAAAATTTTTATACTTAAATTTTTGATGATTATATTTTTTATTCTTTCTTACTTTTCACGAATTCTTCCACATTATCTACTATCAACTCAAAGGGTTTCGTATCATTTGGATTATTTTCTAACACGAATGGCGTTCCAGAATCTCCTGACTCGCAAATCTTTGGATCAATAGGTATTCTCCCTAGGAAAGGCACAACTAATTCCATGGCTGCTCTCTCCCCACCACCGACTTTGAATAGATCAATTGTATTGCCACATTCTGGGCATGCAAAACCGCCCATATTTTCAACTATTCCAATCAATGGTACCTTTATCTGCCTTGCAAAATTCACCGCCTTTCTTGAATCCAATAATGATACTTCCTGAGGTGTCGTGACAATTACAGCACCATCTACATCCTGAATAAGTTGTACGATGCTTAATGGTTCATCACCCGTGCCTGGTGGCAAATCAATAATCAAATAATCCAAAGTACCCCAAGCAATATCCGAAGTGAACTGTTTTATTAAACTCATTTTCACAGGACCCCTCCAGATTGTCGGTGTATCTTTGTCCGATAGTAGAAATCCTACTGAAACGACTTTTAACCCTTGGAACGCTGTGACTGGTAACATGCCCACAGGAGACGATCTCAGGTGTTCATCTTCGATACCAAGCATTTTTGGAACGTTCGGCCCATGCATGTCAGTATCCATTATACCAACTTTGTATCCCTTGTTTGCGAGTGATACTGCCAGATTGACGGCAACTGTCGTCTTTCCAACACCGCCCTTACCACTCATTACCATGATTTTATGCTTTACGTTATTCATTCCGGCTTCTCCGGCTTCTAAAAAATTCGCTTTTTTCTCTTTCTTTGTATCAGCCATAGTTATTTCCAACCTCCTTATATGACAGCATCTGCATCTATCACTAATAGTATTTAAGAAGTCACAGACAGATCAAATTATTACTTTATAAGCTCTTCAAGACGTTTCTTGATCTGCTCTAACATCTTTGCCTGGCTCTCCAGCATTGCAACTTTCTTGCCCCTTTAAAAACTGAGGTAACAGGCGGCATGATTGCAGGCATTGTCGGTGCTGTAGCAGCTTGGCCCATATAAGAAGTAAACTGCGATAACTAGCCCGTATCTATCAAATACTGTGCTGCTGGTGGCAACCCGTTGGACTTCTTCCCTGTCCATCCTGAGCTAAAGCCAAATCTCATCCATCCTAGTGCATATGCTGTTATCGGCCCATACCTGCCAGCCCACCACCGTCTAGGCAACCATTGGAACCCCCTACAAAATCCTAGACCAAAACCAGATCTCATTCCGAAACCTGGTCCCTGGAATCCTCTTCCACGCCCATATCTAGGCATTTTTTATTCATCTCCTTTTCAACTATTGCGTAGCTACCTCCGCTTATTTCGATAGCTTTTCCGTTTATGAGGGCGTCAACAATCTTTCTTCTCCCCGACTTCAGATCTCTCCATAGCGTTTTTCTAGATGTTCCCATTTTTCGTGCTGCTTCTTCTTGTTCAAGTCCATCAAAGTCGACGAGTCGCATAGCCTCCAACTCTTCAATTTTTACGTTTACCTTTTCAGGATATCCCCTCGCTGGTGGCCACATCGGAACACTACAAGGATTAAAATAATTTGTTTCAGGAACCTGTGAAATCCATCTTTGACATCTAGGTCTACCTCTTCTACATCCAGGTCTGCCTCTTCCCCCCATATATGCACATATGCGCCATAATAGTATATAAAATTTTGCCCAAATGAGCTAAAATATTTCAGCTATGCTATTTTGGTTTCATTTTGACAAAAAAAATAGAGTATTAGCGCCCAATATTGATCAATAAAATAAGTTAAAATGGATTAATTGGAGGTTATACTCACATATTGTGCGCCTTATTAATCGAACTGTAAGCCTTATTAATCGAACTTATCGTCCTAATCGAGCGATAGAGCCTCTGATGGACAAACTTCAACACACAGTCCGCATTCAACGCACAGATCTTCGTCGACTATAGCGATTTCATCCTTCACTGAAATGGCATCACTCGGGCATTCCTCTATGCATGACCCACACAATACACACTTCTCTAAATCGATCTTTACCGCCATATGTATCAGTTCTCCTTTCTGCCATGTTCATTTGTTCATGATATTTATAGATTTTCTAAAAACTTCAGACAGTCTTTTACATCTAAACTTTATGGTCTGTTTCCTTCAGATGCAATGCAAACGCTAGGTGCAAATGAATATCAATAATATCGTGATGAAGGGAGGGGGCAAGAGAATCCAAATTTTCCACGCATCATAGGTTCAAGCAGATCATACATGGGTTGCGTTACGTTTACTGGAGTTTTAAGCATCTACTCGAAAAGTAGTATTTCAAAAAAAGATAGGGAGTAGGATTGATTTTACCTACTCTTTCCTCAGTTTTTTGTACCACTCAGGGTGATGTTCCTTCACATACTCTTCGGATGTCTTCGTTGTTAGCATGGACTTGAAAAGTGGCCATGATGGCGGTATCACAGCAGCAGTGATGATGTGCACGATCAGAAGAAGTATTATTAGGATTGCCGCTATGTCGTGAATTATTGTAGCAACATAGGCCATTGTGGGTGGTAGATCTATTACATATCTAATTGTCTTGATGACTCCAGTGAGAATTATTGCACCCACGAGGACGGCCCAAGCCGGGGTTTCCACCCTTTCGATAGGAAGCCATTTTCCTGCATGGGGTGGTTCCGTAACACCTATCTTTGCAAGCAAATTAGCCAGAGGTTTCTTGATGATCTTAGGTAGATACAATCCCCGGATTCCGAAGAAAGCTCCATCACCAATAACACCCATAATAGCCATGGTCTCTGCTATTGAGTCCTTAACATCGCTCATCACTGGTATTATTTCTCTGTCACCGGCGATTATGTGATTCACTATGTAAAAGAGACTGGCGAAAACTAAGATGCCTGCACCTATGAAGTGCAGTTTGTATGCTAGCAAGAACGGTGAGAAAAACACCAGCAACCCAAACCTAGTTCCAATTAACAAAAAAACGGCGGTTATGATGCATATGATGACTCCTATCGTGTGTGTCCAATGCTCGAACAATATACTGACTGTATGTCGCTTGACTTTCCCATTTGCAATGACCGGTACCATTGGTTGTTTTTTTGCCCTCCTACCTAGGATAAAGCCGCCTAGGATACCAAGAACAATTACAACTGGTAACGCCAGTGCAAAGAGATCTTTGCCGGCATTCAAACTTTGTGCCTCTGTCTCCCAATCTGGTCGCATTATGTTACTCAATACATCGCCAACATCAGCAGCATTTACACTGATTCCACTGAATATTGCTATTAAGACAAGTAGACCTATAGTGATCGTAATCTTTCTGACGGTGCCCTTTTCCACCCCATTTCCTCCCTGTAATTAAAAAGGTGTAGATAGAGGATGTGATCCTCTACCTCTATTTATCCTAGCTATACTATGCCTTGCTGTAGCTTTGCCGCAACTCTCTTTCGATATATTTCATTGATTTCATCCGCATCTCCGGCGTGGAGGGCTTTGGTTGTACAGAGATCTGCACATCTTGGGTTCGGCTCTTTCTGCTCTCCTCCCTCAAACGGTAGTACGCATAACGTACATTTATCCATCTTTCCACCGAGTTTGAATGATCCTTCCGGAAACTGCGGAGCCGCGAACGGACATGCCCAGCTGCAGTAACCGCAACCGATGCACTTGCTCTTGTCGTTCAGGACGATGCCGTCCCCTCGCTTGTATATTGCTCCTGTCGGACATGCCGCCATACACGGAGGGTCAGTACAGTGCATGCATGCTAGTGAGACAGAGTACTTTTGCACATTTGGGTACTCTCCTCTCTCGATTTCGACCACCCTTCTCCGCCTTGACCCAACTGGAACTTCGTTCTTTATCTTGCACGCGACTTCGCAGGCGCTGCATCCTATGCATCGATCCGCATCGAACAGAAATTTGTATGTTACCATTTTTCATCCCTCACTTGTACACCTTAACGCACACATCTTCCATCAACGCCGCACAGGTTGGATCTCCGTCTGCAAGTGCCTCTGCAACCGATCTGATAGGAATGAGATCGCCGTCGTTTGCACCTCTGTTGTAGGCGACTGTATACTTTTTACTCCAGTGCCCGAATCCGTGATCTACGCAAACGCAGTCTGGTCTGATTCCCTCGGTGAGCTCAGCCTTCACCCTGATCTTGCCAGCTCTTGACTCAACGTAGACGTAGTCTCCATCGTGTATGCCCAGTCTCTTAGCCGTGGTCGTGTGCATTACCACGGTGTTCTCTGGCTGGATCTCCCGGAGGATCGGATCGTTCTGATTCGTGCTCATTAGGTTGTATGGCTTCCGCGTAATTATGTAGTAGTATGGATACTCTGCTGATGGCATATCCCGCTTTGGCTCCCATTTCGGCATCGGATCATATCCGTACTCCTCAAACATCGTCGAGTACAACTCGATTTTCTGAGTCGGAGTTTTTAGCGTCTCAAGTTTCTCGTAATCTTTGAACGGATGCTGGGCCAGATCATCCCATAGTCCCTTTTCCTTTAGCTCTGCCCATGTTGTGCCCAGAGCTTCACACTTTGCCTCGTTCCACTTTTTACCGCTGATTCCGTCTGCGTACTCACTGAGCCCCATCGCCTTCAGTATTCCAAGTGCCTGGCTGCCGAAACCCTTGGTATCGAACAGCGTCTTAACCACGGGCTGTCGCAACGATACCTGTGGATACTTGGCAAAGTACGTCCTCTCAGATAGCCCACTTTTCTCCAAGTAAACGGACTCTGGTAGAGCCACGTCTGCCATTTGAACCAACTCGCTTGGGTTAATGTCGCTTACCACCACGAAATCGAGCGTCTTCAGCGCTTCAACCATTCTGCTCGGCTTCGGGAAAGATAATATATTATGCTTCCAGAATATGGCTGCCTTCACTTCGTATGGGTCTTTGTTCAATATGCCGTCTGCTGCCGTCTGGTGTATGCCCTTACCGAATCCCCCTGCCGCCTTGTGCAGTACCGGGAACATGTGCTCTCCGTCTATTCTAGGCTCATTCATGAGCTCCTTTATATCCTTAGGATACGCTGGGAAATCGAAGACGGCACGGAGTCCCGGAAATTTGGGCTTTCTTTCAATGATCGGTCCTCCAGTCCTGTCTATGCTTCCAACCAGCGCGTTCAGTATGACCTCTGCGTGCGAAAGCCGCCAGCTGTTCTTGTAGTTCGGGCCTCCTGCATCCCTCTTGTGGGTCGCGAGTACAGGTCGTTCTGCCGTAGCGAACCCTCTGGCAATCCCCTTTATCGTCTCTGCTGGAACCTCTGTTATACCAGAAGCCCATTCCGGGGTGTATCCTTCGCTGTTGATGTGCTCCTTCAGCTTATCGAAGCCATAAGTGTACGTATCAACGTAGCCTTTGTCGTACAATTCCTCGTTTATTATCACGTAGATCATGGATAGCGCGAAAGCGAGATCGGTGCCCGGTTTGATCGGGATCCATTCATCTGCGTGGGAAGCAGTAGTAGTGAGTCTTGGGTCGAGAACAACAAGTTTAGCCCCCCCATCCGTTATGGCTTCCATGAGCGGTCTAGCTTGCGGGTTCTTAGCCTTGCCGCATGGATCCCACCCAAAGGAAAGTATGTAGGTGGAGTTAGCATAGTCAGTTGTCCAGTTCCTTCCCGTTCCAGTTACTGTTGCAAGCCATATCGTCTCGTGCGTACCGTAACACGTGGTGATGTGGACTACATGGTTCGGCGTGCCTATGGAGAGGGAAAGGTGCTTGTTCCATGGTTTTGGTCTTGCAACCTGCACGATGGCTTGTGGACCGTGTGTGTCATAGACCTCTCTTAGCTTCTGACCGGTTATCTGGAATGCTTCGTCCCATGAGATTCTCACCCACTTGGGATCGACGTCTATGCCTTTCTCTGGATTCGTCCTCTTCATCGGATACTTGAGTCTGTCTGGATTGTAGAGATAATGTATCCCGGAATATCCCTTTACGCACAATACGCCTCCGCCTACCTGATCGTCTGGATTCCCTGTGAGTTCGACGAGTCTTCCGTCCTCCACTCTTGCTATCTCGGCGCAGTTGGCACTGCACATACCGCAAGTCGTGTGAATCATTTTTGTCTCGCTCACTGGAGCAGCGCTCGCTGTCTCGAACAGTTCAAGATCACTGAGTCGTTTTGTTCCCAGTCCAATCGCTGCAGCCGCACCAAGAGCCACGATTCCTTTGGCGAATGTACGTCTTTTCATCTTGATTCCATTGAAATTAGATTCTGCTTTTGTTACCATTAGTTCACCTCTCTTTTTACCATGGTTCATTGATCGTGGTGCCGAAATACGCGACTTCAATGATTCAAAATATAATTGTAACAATCATTCTTAGGAGGAAATAATGGCTACGAAATCAGTGAACATATTATTATATTTCGGCACAAAATTACGTTATCTCTTTATAATTATATACTTTTCGCATAATCAATTATTATTCATGATAAATATGGGATGAAACATAATCGGAAAGCATACAATTATGGTGGTGCGTACATTTATGTGGTATCTAGATAACTTATCTACAAGTGAAGGTGCAACACCATATGGGCAAAAATATTTCGCATAGGAAAAATGAGGATATCGAATATTGGGAGCCTTGTTGCTTGGATCGGCTACCCATTGATGACGCAGATACGAAGATCATCAAGATACTAATGAAGAACTCCAGAACCAGTAATGTGGATATCGCCAAGAAGGTTGGAATAAGCGAAGGCACGGTGAGGCACAGGATAGACCAACTAAAGGCAAAAAACATCATTCGAGGATTTATAACGCTCATCGACTGTGAGGAGTCAGATAACTGCGTTAAAGTGTTCATACGTCTGAAAGTGGACGAGGCGCGCTTAAAAGATGTTACTGACGCTCTCAAAGGACATGAGCGAGTTGTAGCCTTGTATCGCGTGAATAACGAATTTAATCTATTATGCGAGTGCATGTTCAGGTCTGTCATAGAACTGCAGGAATTCATCGACAGCCGTCTTCATACCGATGACATTCTGGATTCAACGGTGCAGATGGTCACCAGATCGTACAAAAAATGCCTATGGACGGGACTCTAATATCTCATCGATCAAGTCCCTCTCTAATAACATGAAGTCCTTCGTGATCTTTGCGATGCCCTTGTAGAAATATGGTTTGTTTTTTACGACATCATCACAAAAGTCTGGTATCCACCTCAATAGATGATCGTTTAGAAAACCTCTTTGAAGCTGTAGAAGATCGGATGCATCTTCTTCTTTTTCAAACGCCTCCGTTGCTTTATCACAGAGATATGACATGAACATAAGCTCGAACGCTATATGATCCTCCGGCTCAAGCTCTTTCTCAGATTTAGCTAAACCCGCCCCTCTATACATTGCTTTTACCTTTTTCCACGGCTCTCCCATCAGCAGTCCTTCCTCCCCCAAGTAAACGGACTCATAGGGATGCACCCCTCCAGCGAGGAGGAACAAACGCGTATATTCTACTCTCAAATCTTGGTCGACTTTTTCAATGTCCCCGCTCTTGATGCTATTCAAGAACTCCCCCAGCACTCTGAATCCATCGCTCATCTCAGAATCAGAGAACGACTCATCTAAAGCGCGAATGTGCTTGATGAAATCATCGTTTGTCATGTTTTTTATGAGCTCTTTAGTCAGCTCCTCTTTAAACATGCGAGAGAGGAAAGCATATGTGGCACCCCTGTTCTTGACCAAGTCAAATATCTCTTTTTTCGAATTCATCCTACATCCTCTTAATGAAAAGCATACCAAAAATGAATTCTTTATACTCTGTGGCGTCCATGGGTCCTCTTAGAATATCAGCTGCTTGGAAGAGGAGTGTCTCTAATTGAGTAAGTGATATCTTAGGCTTTTTCATTTTAATTGATCTCCCTCATCCCCTATAATAATCTCTATTATCCTCAACTTATTAAAACAATGGGTTAAACAACGACTGGCTCAATTTCCTCAAAACTCACAGTCCACTTACCAATCTTCTCATCATACTCCCAGATAACCCTATAATCCTTGGACCTGGGATCCAAATTCAAGAGGACTATGTGGGGAATTGTCGTCGCAAAACTCATCTTCCCGCGTTTCCATAACTTGGTTCTGAACTTCATGATTTTTACTTGCGCCCTTTGTATTATCTAATGTATTATTTTGGACATGGAGTATGTAAAGAAATCATAGGCGGGATGCTAAAAATGGTAATTACTATTCATAATTTCTGTGGTTATGGTCTGACATCTTCAGTTGAATCCCTCGCTGGCTCAGCTCAGACTCAATCTCCTCGAAGAATATTCCTTTGCCCCCCACATGTTCATGTTCACATCTTTTGATTTTTCCACCCTGATAACCAATGGTAGTAATCTCTGCTGCACAGGATGGGCTTTTTTCCACTCCGATTATTTCGATGCTTACGCCTTTTTCAATCAACTGCTGGATTAAATCTGCATAGGGCCTGAATAGTCGGCGGCAAAATCTTCTATATTTTGGAAAATCTAGTTGATTTTTCGTCAACTCCCACCTGCTTAGCCCAAAGTATATCGTCTCAGGACATGGAAGTTGTATTACTGGTGTATTTGATACAAATTCCAATCCTTTCCCTATTCGCACCGTAGGGTCAAGAAAACAATGTGCAATCACTCGTATTTTTTGCTCAGCATTCATATGATACCCATAGATTTATTCGTCTTTATTATTGATTTCTGTCCATTTTCTTCCAGTTCTGCCATCGCTCTGATGGCATCGATATTCTCTGGAATTACGATTGACTCCTGGTGGATCGCTTGGAAGAAGTATAGCTCATCTTCGATGCTGATTGAATCCTCCCATATGCAATTCTCCCACATGTCATATCTTGGCCTAAATAGATCCCTTCCTAATTCGATGATGGATGCAGTTGAAGTTATGCCATCTGCTACACTCACGAATCGTATACGGGGGGCTTTTTCCAAGACTGCTTTTACGTTATCGATCTCTGGGTTTTTGTCAAATACGACGTTCAACACGTGAAGATGCATCAGAGTCGTAGGAATTTTGAGGGCAAGAGTTGTTATATTTATGTGAGGAAGCACAGTCTGAACATCTGGCCCATGATGCGAGGGTAGCGTAACTGGGTCTGGCACTATTGAGTTGATCGGGCCCCTTTTGGCATCGTTAGGATCGGCAGCTCGACGTATCAGCAAAGCTCTTACCTTTTTTACGCCAAATGCTTTGTTTAATGGGTTCAAAACTCTACAAAGACCAGTGGTGTTGCAAGAGACAACCCGGAGAAAATCACGCCCCAACGCCTCCTCGTAATTACAGGCTGCATTAAATGAGAATTCTGCTAATCCGTGTTTCTCACCACCTTGGAAAATAGCTTTGATTCCTGCATCCTCATACAGTGACTTGTTTTGAGACCCTATTCCCCCAGGTGTGCAGTCGATAACTATATCTGCTTTGCCTAGCAGATCTTGAATCGTTCCAGAGATATCGATTCCTGCCCTTTCAAAATCATCACGCTTCTCTGAAATTGCCGCATACATCTCATACCCTCTTTTGATAGCTATCTTGGCTTCAAAATTGGGTCGTGTCTTTGCAACGCCTACGAGCTCCATATCGTCTTGAGCTTTTACCGCATCTGCTATCCTCTTACCGATGGTCCCATAACCATTTATTGCCACTTTAAACATCTTACTCACCTTTTATAACGATTTCGTGTTTGTTCATGTCGATATCAGAGATGCGACCGCTTATGCTTTTTCTCTCACCAAACAGTCCAATAAGCTCGATGGTATCCCCTTTGACTAAAATATGGATAACGTCTTCCATCAAGGTCTCCATCTTGCCTTTGGCATCAAGTACTACACTAGATTCACACATTAGGATCACAATCTTCTAGTTGTCATACTTTTCCATAAAGCTTTTTCATAAAGATAAGTTCGTACTATTTGTTGGTTTAACTGAATTGAGCCTTCTATTAAAAATATAAACTCTATAATTAGAATAGGAAAAATGCCCCACGGATGCTGAATAAATAGATGTAAGGAGCTTTACTGTTACAGGGTAAATTCGATATTCATAAATCCATATTAGATGACCAAATCTCAAAGATACAATGCATTACCATTCCCTTGGATCCGAATGCTCTTAACATGGTCAATTTATTCACCATAGGTAAAAAGTATAGGTGGAAAACACCAGTCAAAATGCCTTCAATCACTGTTATTTATCAACATTCTTGTTAATTAATCCGTATCCTTTGAAAAGAATATCAAAAACTTATAGTAAGACTTCAAGAGAGAGCATTAGGATAAACACCCAGCCACCGAAAATAACTCTCAAAATTTCAGCTTTGATTGGATTTGAGATTCTTACTTAAAAAATGAATATTGTGAAGATAAACGCATTCTCTGCAAGTGTGTGAACCAACATCATTGGCTCACTTATCATATGACTCTTTATGAATAATTTCTTTGTGATCTATAAGACGTTGATAGTAAGGACAGATCAAAAATATATCTAATCTCAAAACCAGATGTTTGAAGAGGTGATTGCAGATGGGGTGTATATTCCTAACTCACCAACATATCAATTTCATCCTATCCCACTTTTGTACCTGCTTTAAGTTCCATCTCTGGTTTTAATAGCACTGCACCATCTTGGTCTGCAGCTAAAAGCATTCCATTTGACTCGACACCAAATAATTTAATCGGCTTCAGGTTTGCTAAAATGACCACTTGCGTACCAACTAGCTTCTCGGGGTTATGTGTTTTCGCAATGCCTGCAACGATTTGTCTTGGCTTTGACTCGCCGATTTCTATTCTCAATCGAAGCAATTTATCCGACCCGTCTATGCGATCTGCTAACACTATCTTACCTACTCTTATATCGAGTTTTTGAAATTCTTCGAAAGTAATGGTGCTTGACATCGTATTTCCTCGCTTTTCAATTTTATTGGATGTTTTAACTCTTAATTATATCTAGACAACTTGTATTAAAATTTAAGATACATATAACGGGCTCTGACTTTGTATTTAGTCGCCATCACAAAACATTTTCATTTTTCCTTAGGAGTAAATACATGGCCGTGAAACTCAACAGTTTATCTGGAGAAGTCGTATGAAAAAAATATTAGACCTGCTACAGCCATAAACTTCAGATTATGGCTGCTAATAAATATCGCCAGAGGATTTCATCATAAACAGAGTTTCGCTACATTCTGTCCCTTTTTCACACCCAAAGACTTTGCTACAGGCTCGCATTTAGCTCTAAGAAGATATGCTATCGGCTTGAAGTCATATTCAGACAGCGATTCGTAGTTTGCCATGCCTTTGCTGATTATCAACGAAGAAGAGTGCAAAGCTTCAACCAACTCATATGGAGCTTCATCCAGGTTTACCCCAACAGCGTTTGAGCCCGTCGTCAACACTCTATCTGCTTTCCCGCTAACTCCAGTCTCATTTGCATCTTCCAGCGTCGCATCTGTAAGTATGGGCATACCTTTCAGAACTATGGTCGTATGACCCCCCAGCCTCTTGATCTGTTCCAACACTAACCCATCAAAAACGATCTCCCCACAATTATCCGTAAGGTAAAGGACTTCGTCTAGCAGGCAGACCATGTCATCAATATCATCTATTTCAAGCCCTTTTTCAAAGACTTCCATAAAATAATCCTCAAATCGATCTTCGGGCTCAAATCCGAGCACACCAAAATCAAACGAATTGCCGATAATCGATGCGATAACGCTTCTTCTGAATGCCTCTTCAGAATCCGACTCTACGATTTGCTTGATTGTTGGAAGCAATTTTAGCGCAATATCATTGCTCATTTTCTTTTTTTCGATATATGGATCCCCTCCCAAAACCTCATATGCTCTCCGATGAACTGCAGTTGAGATATAAGTGAGTGGGGCATTATGGCGATATTCCCTACTTAGCCATTGAACTCCTGCCTTGATGGCTTTGTGTTGAAGCTCCGTATTATCTGTGGACAGTTCAGCCTCGTAGTGGATCCTAGCGAACAAGCAAGGTATGCATCTTGGATAGATCTTCAAAAATAATCACCATACTTTTAATGTAAGAGTCCCATAAATCATTTTTGGCATGAGTGGTAGATGAAAATTCAAATGCAGTGGTTCTGAGGGAATTGATGTACCAAATTGAAAAAAATATTTGGGTAATTAAAGGAAGCTCTAGAGGTGGCTTATAGAGGATATATAGGATGTGTCAAGGAAGATCAAAAATCATTGTCGTTTCACGGGCTGTATTGATATAATATAATATCATATAATATCATATCATATCCTATCCTATCATACGTACCATCGAATCCCTTATTGACGAGTGAGTGAGGAATACATAAGATAAAGGGTAGAGCCAGAGAGAATGAAAAAATGTGAGGCTTAAAATAGCAGAATGGCTGGAAGGTCTTTGAAAGAATCTAAAAAAAAGAATTATATGCGTCTGCGTAATATAATCCCAATTATAACACTAACTCTCATAGTATGTTCCCTATTTTTATCAGTTGCATCAGCCGCCGATTTAGTAGTCAATCCAGTTCATAGTCCAAAGGGTGCGGTCTTGCTGATCATCGATGGCATGGGGTCCTCCTACATCTATCCCGAATTCGTTCCATATGATCTGGATGGAAATGAAGTGGGTAAAGCGAATCTCAGTAATATCATGTTGATCACAGAAAGCGGAACACGTGTTTTAGATGTCAGAGCACCAAATCCTAGCACAACTCCAGGCCATTCCATCATTACAACAGGATATTCCGATGCAAACAAGGATACTGTAGGAGAGATGATAACGATTTTCGATGTCGTTAGAAAACACGATTACATTTGCATGGCGGTGATGCAGAAAGGGGACTTTGAAAATATGCGCGCTGAACAGGATGCGATCCTTTTCGATGAATCCCACTCGATTAACGAGCCTTCCATAACCCTAGATCATAGTATTTCCTGCCCTACTGATGTGTTAGAGCTTATGCGGGGATACCAAGATAATTTGTTTCTTGAAGAAAAAGAAGGCGTTGACCGATACATCGCCTATAATGAATGGGCTGTAGGTGCATCAGATGCAATTGCAAGTTTCATGTGCGAAAATCACCCAGAACAGAAGTTCTTGCTTACTGTAAATGTTGGTGCAGTAGACTCGGCTGGACATTATCTTGGGTCAGAACAGTATTTGTATGTGATTGAAGAGTTAGACAAAGATATTTACAGTCTTTATCAAACCTGCTTGGAAAACGATCTGATATTTATCATCACAGCAGACCATGGTATGGCTTTTGATCTTACAGAGAGGGGCAGAGAAGTTGGTGGACACGCCTCTGAGAAATATGCAAAAACTCTCGAAGCTCAACGAGTTCCTCTGATCATAAATGGACCGAACATACGAAAATACGTGATAAATGGAACCTATGGGCAGGAGGATATAGCTCCGACGTTACTCAGCGGACTGGATGTAATGAATTTATTGCCATACTCTGAGGGAAATATCATTCCTGTCAAGAAGTACGCGAATTTGCGTGTCGTAACTGATCAGCCAGCAGATGTTATTGTGAAGAAAGGCGATCTAACGGTAGCATTTGCCTTTGGAGATGATATCACGTTCTTTGGATTATTTCCTGGCAATTACACCATTAGGGTCTCATCCTACGAAGAAAATTTAAATCTGGACTCGGACAAAATTGTTGAAATCCAGAATTCTGGAACAGATTATAGAGTTATCATTGCAACTGCGATGATATCGGTTGTGATGTTAGGGGGCTTGTTGATCATAAGGAGAATCATGAGGGAATGAGCTTTTTTCTGCATTTAGGCTTTGGTTTTTTAAAAGATATAAAATAGATATTTATTTTCGATTCTTGTTAATACCTTATTTGTAAATGTCTCTGTCACCAAAGATGGGGTATCCAATCAGGGTTTTTCAATGATTATTGACCATTGACCTTCTTCTGCATCTATATCTAAAATATAATTTCCAGAATCTGAGATCTCCACTGTTTTAACTCCGTCAAAAGGACCAATTGTATTCACGGGAACCGCAGTTATGTATTCATAACAGCCGCACCACTCGACATGCTTATCATTTAAGAGCAAAACCGTAAAATTAGAGGATCCGTCATTCTTCATCCTAAATATGTACGTGCCACTTTCGAGTTTAAATGGTGGTGTGATTAATGTTCCTTCTCCTGAGAATTTCAGCGGACCTAAATCTAAATTAGATTCTCCTTGAGCTTGCGTAGAAGTATTTGTAGGTGCTGGCTGTGATATGTGTTGGTGCGTAGGGAGGGGGATAGATACAGGCTTTGGAGTGGGTGTGGAAGCAGCTTCAACTCTTGGTGCTAGGGGTGGGGCTGGCGTGACTACTACTTCTTCTTCGACACACCCCGAAAAAGCTACAGTTAACATGCTCAATACTAAAACCAAAACCAAGGCAATTTTCCATTTCATTCTTTTTCTAGTTATTCAATACTCATAATGATATAAACTTGCCATATATAATTAGCTTAAATATTGATGTGATTCCTTGTACTCGTTCTGAGAATTTCATTGATTCTGGCTTAGATAATTCTTGCGATTGCATCGTAAGTTGGTGTCGGAGGTGTAATTTATCAAGTTTTAGGTGTTTGAAGTTACTATCAGATAGCCTTTAAGTTTCCATGCGTCAATCCCACCGTCAATATGGTAGACCTTGGTGAAGCCACTCTCAGCGAGAATCAGACTTGCTTGTTCGCCTCTTCCGCCCTTTGAACAATAGACGATTATATCATCATTTTTGTCAAGTTCTGTGTGCCTATCAAACACCTCGTCATCTGGGATGTTAATCGCATCCTTTAGATGACCTTCTTGATAAAACTCCCCAAAAGTTCTAACATCCAGTATTACAATGTCTGGATTAGAATCGATGAGTTGCTTAGCCTCATCAGCCGAAATTGTTACAAAAAATGCAGATGTCTGTGGTGTTGTAGATGTTGGTGTTGGTGCTGGCTTTGGTGTAGGCGTAAGTGTAGGTTTTGGGGCGGGTGTTGAAGTTACTACTGGAAAGCCTTCGCCTATCCATGAACCAATCCCACCACCCATATTGTAGACCTTGTTGAAGCCATTATTAGCAAGAATCTGACTTGCTCGTGAGCCTCTTACACCCGTAAGGCAATAGACAATTATGTCATCATTTTTGTCGAGTTCTCCGAGCCTGTCTGGCAACTCCTGAACAGGCATGTTAATTGCACCCTTTATATGTCCTTCATTGAACTCCTCAACGGTTCTAACATCCAGTATTACAATGTCAGGATTAGAATCGATGATTTGCTTAGCCTCACTAGCCGAAATTGTTACAAATGATGCATGTGTGGGCGTTGTTGTAGATGTTGGTATCGGTGACGTTTTTTGTTCTTCGATAGTTATGGAAGACATGTCCACATTCGCGATTATCACCGGACAGTGTCCCTCAACAAATTCTCTATCCTGCCATTCTGTGCTTTCATTTAAAAAGTGTGCCCAGTCCCCATCTGTATTTTTAAAGATGAAACTAACTTCATATTTGTCGGTTTCCTGGTCATAAGAAATTATGATTGGCAAACCGTCTTCATCGGTTGTCCCTTCCGCGATTATATCTCCGGCTACATATTTAGGGCTTGGTAAAGGAGTTGGTGTTGGAGTGGGAGTGGGAGAAGGGGTTGGAGTTGGAGTGAGTACCGGAAGTGGAGTGACGCCCCCATCTTCAACACATCCTGAAAAAGTTACGGTTAGTAAACTCAATACTAACATCAAAACCAAAACAATTTTCCACTTCATGGTTTCGACACCTTCTAATATTTATTAGGAAGTAAACAGATATAATATAATATGATTATTTAATTGTTTTTCGCTCTGATTAGTGGTATTTAAAGTAAAGTTTGAGTAGTTCTTTGTGTTGCTTATGTTTATAATTCAATAAAAAAACTATATTTATTCTTGAACTACCTAATTTGTAATGGAATTGTTCTACGATTTTTCATGATGCATTTAGGTATGTCAATTATCGCATCTACGGAGTCAATGATATCTCCATCACTCGTAGCCACCACCGCATCAGAAGTCTTCAGCTTGTGGTCAACACTCCGTATTGTTTCTGCGTTGCCCTCTAGTCCAAACTGAGTTAGCTTATTTTTAACTTGTCTCGCAAGTTCTCCGCTCTTGCTGACCCGTGAATCAAAGAGGAACAGAACAATAGAAGGAGAGCTTTTAAACAGCATGGTTAAGATTTCGGCGAGAGCGACATCAGTAGCCTCTGTCTTTTTGTATTTCCCAAAAAACACCTTTTATATCTCTGATAAAATCATCATCGCATAAAACGATCTCTTGATCTAACACGCTTTCTGTCGTTATTAAGACGTTGTATCCGTCGATTATCACTTCTAAGCCCTTCATTTCATCACATGCTATAATTTTATCTCTACGTTTTTGTGCAATGCTTGAGGGGAGCACTGCCCTGGTTATCAAATATCTCTCTGAGAGAGAAAGTTTATAGTGGTTACTTACAAACCGAACGGCGCTTGTTGAAGGATATCCCCGATCCAGTAGGAATCGTACATCTCTGGCAGGATTTTCAAGATTTTTGAGAAACCTCATTGAATAATCATTTCTTCTTGTGAGATATAAAAAACTTCATCTATTGAGATGTAAAATATTTCATAGCATATACACTAATATGGGATGTGCAAAGTTATTTGAAATTGATCGCTTTATGGTAATGCAATCCAAGGGAAGGTAATAAAATGTCAACATGCGGATATAAATTCCGCAATGGAGAGAAATGTAGAGAAGAGACTTGGCAGAACTCTGAGTTTTGCATAATCCATATCGAACTCCCAGAAGACGAAGAAAGTGGGGAATTTAAGAGAATAAACGAGCTGAAAG
The DNA here is from genome assembly GCA_042577985.1 of Halobacteriota archaeon. GTDB lineage: Archaea > Halobacteriota > UBA148 > UBA148 > UBA148 > UBA148. Next base: position 31,458 of record JBHPDI010000003.1, read on the forward strand.
ATAAGAAAGTTGAAGAAAAACTAATCCAAAAAGAATTTAATTTTGAAGGTGCAAAATTATTTGAAGTCGATTTTTCGGGTATGAAAATTAAAAAGAATCTGGATTTTAACCATTCTTTTATCCGAAAAAATGTTTTGTTTAACGGAGCTGAGATAGACGGAGTTGTTGGTTTTGGTGGAGCTAAGATCGGTGAATATGCTCTGTTCGAGGGAGCTGCAATATGTGGACGTGTTCTTTTTGAGGGTGCTGAGATAGGTGGACACGCTTGGTTTGAGGGAGCCAAGATAGAAGGAGATGTCTGGTTTGGCGGAGCTAAAATAGGTGGACATGCTTGGTTTGAGGGAGCGACGATAGAGGGATATGCTTGGTTTAAAGGAGCTAAGATAGGTGAAGATGCTTGGTTTGAGGGAGCCAATCTGAAGGGAGATGTCAATCTTGATCTTACTGAAATAAAAGGAAAGTTGAGTTTTAAGGATACGACCTTCGAAAATCAAGAAGCTCAAGAATATGCATGCAGAAAAGCAAAAAATATTTGGGAAAACCTGGGTGATAAAGATGAAGCAGATTACTATTATTCCCGTGAAATGGAGGTAAAAAGGAAACAGAAAAAACCCGTTGGTAGATTTTTCGATCTTCTAATCAAATACATCTATGGATATGGAACAAAATGGGAAAGAATCTTAAGCATATTTTTCTTAGTCCTATTCGGGTTTGGACTTTTCCTCTGGATTGCTGATGGCATAGGAGGTGCAGATTTAGGGGAAAATATTTATTCCAGCATCTTTACAGCGACAAATTTGAGATATGTAGATCAAACAAGCCGAGGAGCTTATCAAAGAGTTGCGATCACTTTAACCTTATTTGGAGCTTTTACGTGGGCTTCGTTAAGGATGATCTTAGCGAGAAAATATGGGAGAAGAGTGTAATACAAGATAGAATTTCATATAGGATATGCTGTGCTGATATGATATATGTATATTAAATTAAGTAAGGTATACGCTCTAGGAAGGTGATAAAATGGAAACATGCGAATATGTATTCCATAATAAAGAAAAATGTGTGGAAAATGTTCTGAAAAATTCTGAGTTTTGCATACTTCATATCGACCTCCCAGAAGACGAAGAAAGTGAAGAGTTTAAGAAAATAAACGAGTCAAAAAAGAAGAAAGTCGAAGAAAAAGTAAGCAAAGAAGATTTTAATTTTGAAGGTGTAAAATTACTTGAAATCGATTTTTCGGGTATGAAAATTAAAAATGATATTGATTTTAACCATTCTGTTATCAGAAAAAATGCTTTGTTTATAAAAGCGACGATAGGTGGAGATGCTAGGTTTATAAAAGCGACGATAGGTGGAGATGCTAGGTTTATAAAAGCGACGATAGGTGGAGATGCTAGGTTTGGGGGAGCGACGATAGACGGCTATGCTAGGTTTGGGGGAGCGACGATAGGTAAAAGCGCTAGGTTTGAGGGAGCGACGATAGGTAAAAGCGCTAGGTTTGAGGGAGCGACGATAGGTAAAAGCGCTAGGTTTGGGAGAGTAAGGATAGGTAGAAATGCTTGGTTTAAGGGAGCGATGATATGTTTAGATGCTTGGTTTAAGGGAGCTATAATAGGTGGAGATGCTTGGTTTGAGGGAGCGAAGATAGGTGGAAATGTTAGGTTTGAGGGAGCTACTATAGGTTTAAATGCTGGGTTTAAGGGAGCCAAGATATGTAAAGATGCTTCTTTTGATAGGACTAAAATAGGGGAAAAAATAGAGTTTAAAGGTACGACTTTCAAAAATCCAGAAGCTCAAAAAAATGCATGTAGGACAGCAAAAAATATTTGGGCAAAATCGGGTGACAGAGAGGAGGAAGACTACTATCATTATCATGAAATGGAAGCAAAAAGAAAGCAAAAATATAAAGAGTTCTCTTTAAAGCCTTTCTTAAAGCTGATACGTAAATTAAGATTAGAAAAGCTGATAAGCAACCATATAGAATTTTTTGAGGAGAAACGAAGTATATATTACGGCTTTTTAGATCTTCCAATCCAATATATCTTCGGATATGGCATTTATCCATTTAGGGTTATAGCAGCATGGGGCTTAACTGTTCTTCTCTTTGCACTATACTTCTGGATTTTTAATGGCGTAGGAAGGGTCGGAAATGGCGTAGAAAATGCGGAGTCTTTCTTGGAAAATCTTTATTTCAGCATCTTTACAGCGACAACATTAGGCTATGGAGACTACAGGCCAAACCCCGGACATCAATTAATGGCAGGCATATTAGCCATCTTTGGAACTTTTATGTGGGCGGCATTCATTACTATATTCGCAAGAAAATACATGAGGTGAGTTTATAGATATATAAAAGGAAATCCAGTCAAGTTTTAAGACGCCTAAAAAAGATTCAGCCGAGAAATTCTTTCCATAGATTTACCGGAGTGGGAATGATTAATAATCAACGAGTTAAAGTAAAGTAAAGAAAGTGATAATGTGATCGACTACTACGACTGCCACTGCCATGTTGATATGTTAGAAGAGTCTGTTCTGGAAGAATGCAAGAATTCACACATCAACATAGTAGCGGTCTCCACTGACATAAAGTCCTATGATAAAACATCTGAATTAAGAGATAGGGGTTTGATTATAGCTAAACAATTTCTCGGCTACCATCCTGATAGCGTCATACCCGAAAATCTCTCCCATGTGGAAAAAGTCCTGAATCTTATCAATGCAAATCAAGTAGAAGGAATAGGAGAAATGGGTCTTGATTTAAGCTCGAGATTTATGCAACATAAAGACTTACAAACAAAGGTATTTAAAAAGTTTCTCGAAACAGCAGAAACAAAAAATCTGCCAGTAAATATCCATTCTAGAAAAGCTCAGCCCCAAGTTCTGGAAATATTAAAAAATTATAGGATTAAAACATTCCTTCACTGGTTTTGCGGTAGCAAAAAACTACTCAAAGAAGCCATTGATCTCGGTTATTATATCGGATTTACTCCAGCTTGCTTAAAGTCGAATAGGTACAATAAGCTGATTAAAACTACTCCTATTGAGTCTATACTAACAGAAAGCGATGCACCAGTCTATGAGATGTCTCCCCAGGATATGCCTCTGCTGATAGAGAGAATTGCTAGTTTAAAAGAGATTTCGCCAAGAGAAGTGGCAGATGCCATTAAAACAAATTACTTGAAATGGATCGGAGAAATTTAACTTTCTGATTCTTTTTTATGGATTTAGAAAAGCCAAAAGTAAACATTTGAGATCCTTTAATCTGGATCAAAGCATATCTGGTCAAGTTAGAAGCCCTAATATCTGGGGGAGTGGTGATTTGGGTATTTCAAAAAAAAAATTCAAATTCCATTATAATATATCTTTATTCATCATTTCTGAAAAAAAAATATTTAACATAGGTGAAATAAAATAGCATAACACGCATAACATAAACGCTAAAATAATCTATCAAGCATGCGGCTATGGTTTAGTGGTTATGACATGAGCTTCCCAAGCTCAGAACCCGGGTTCAAATCCCGGTAGCCGCACTCAAGAAAGGGTATCTCTTCAATAAACCATCTTACAATGATATATAACTAATAAAATTCGATCATCTCACCCCACATCAACATATAGACGCCCTGTCTGGTGCCTCTCCACAGTCACAATTTCTCTCGTCTGGCAGAATTGAGAGGGTCTTCCCGAGAATCTCATTGAGACTTTCCTGTTTATCCCCAACAAAGGAAATTATTTGGCTAATTACCGGCTTTTCATAAGAGATGCCGGCTGCTGGGTTTGCAGCCAGTGCTATGGCGGCATAGCAGATTCCCGCTTCCCTAGCTAAGATGCACTCTTTGGCAACTGTCATCCCAATCACATCCCCTCCCAGAAGTGCGAACATCCGTATCTCCGCACTAGTTTCAAATCGGGGACCTTCAACGCAGACGTAGTTTCCTTTTTGATGCAAGCTCATTTCCAGTGCTTTTGATGCTTTCAGAAGGATTTTCCTAAGCTCTGGACAATAGGGATTTGTCATTTCAATGTGTGCCACATCTTCATCATGAAATGTCAGGTTTTGCTTCGTAAAATCCAGAAATTGATCCAACAATATGAAATCCCCTGGTTTAATATCAGAATTTATGCTTCCCACGGCGGTCGTTCCAATAATCCTTTCGACACCCATGGCCTTCAGTGCAGAAATATTCGCTCGGTGATTTATCTTATGAGGAGGTATCTTATGCCCTTTACCATGCCTTGCCAAAAAGATGATCTCTTTGCCCCCATACTGCCCCACCATTATTTTAGCAGAACCATATTCAGTCTGGATGACTTTCTCTCTTGACTCAAGCAATGCAATATCATAAACACCACTTCCACCTATTATAGCAATTCTCATAGGATCACCTAACCTCACATCAAAGAAGGATGCCAATATTTTTTACCCTGTACCTCTTTCCTCGCATCCCACTCACTGAGTATCTTAACCGCTTCACTAGCGACTTGAGCTGCGTCTTTCTCTCCTCTCAACTCAAACTTGTCTGGGCCGACTTCGAACACCGTACAAATGGACCCCGCCCTGATCCCGAAGAGATTTGCCAACGTTAATATAGTTGCTGTCTCCATCTCTAAGTTAAGCACTCTTGCCTTTTGAAGATCTGAAATCAAATTTTCTGTCATGCTTGATTTATATCCGCTGAAACCGGCCCTTCCTTGACCACAATAGAAAGAATCCGTCGATGCGGTAATTCCCACATGGTAGTTACATCCTAAGAGTTCTGCCGCATCCATCAGTGCTAGAACGACCTCATAGCTCGCAACAGCCGGATATTCCGGGCGTACGTATTGTTTACTGGTCCCTTCGAGGCGCACTGCACCGGCAGATATCACAAGGTTGCCGCACTTGATATTTGGCTGGATAGTACCGCAACTTCCAACTCGTATCATCGTGTCCACGCCAATTCTTGCCAACTCCTCTACTGCAATCCCAGCAGATGGGCTGCCTATCCCAGTGGATACGGCACTAATGGGCACTCCTTTGTACACCCCTGTGTTTGTCTTATATTCTCGGTGGCTTGCCACTTCTTGGAAGCCATCCCATAGTTTGGAGATTATTGATATTCTTGCAGGATCTCCGGGTAGCAAAACATATCGTGCTACATCTCCTTTACAACAATCGATATGATATTGTCTTCTTTCCATCCTAGTCCTTCCGTCAGTTCTTGTACTGCTTTTATCTATACATTGACTGATATATAGCTGTATATCTTGTATTGACAAATCTAGGAATTTTTTTCCAAAAGTTTTTATCTGAGATTTTGGAAAAAATAATTTTAAGTATAAGTTATGCAAGAGAGTTGACGAATGAATAAATCATTAGTTCCTAAGAAAATGTTTTTTACTAGAGGTGTTGGAAGGCATAAAGAAAAGCTAAGCTCATATGAGCTGGCACTAAGAGACGCTAGGATAGAAAAATATAATCTTGTTACTGTTTCGAGCATTTTTCCGCCTGGCTGTAAGATAGTCCCAAGAAATCACGATTTAGGTGGACTGGAACCGGGACAAGTCGTATTTTGTGTAATGGCAAAGAATGCCACAAATGAGCATAATAGGCTAATTGCCGCCTCGGTTGGATGTGCAATACCCTCAGATCGAAAGGCATATGGCTACTTAAGTGAACACCACTCTTTTGGTGAGACTGAACAAATAGCGGGGGATTATGCAGAAGATCTGGCTGCATCTATGTTGGCATCCACATTAGGTGTTGAATTTGATCCGAATGTTAGTTATGATGAGAAGAGAGAGCTCTGGAGAATTAGCGGTAAAATAGTCAGGACGAAGAACATAACTCAATCTACCGTTGGTGGCAAGAACGGCTCTTGGACGACTGTTTTAGCTGCTGCCGTATTCTTGATCTAGTTTTTGCCACTAGTAATCGGGATGGATTAAAGGGCTCATTCACCATCTCCACTCTCTTTTTTACGCTTGATTACAACGATCTCCCCTAACGTAAGTTCTTTTGGAGTCTGTACGTCCAACTTAGTTTCCGCTAATCTTTCAGTTAGCTTGATGTCCAGAGTATGCTCCAATTTCCTTCGCACATCATTTTCTGGCACAATTTCTCCGCGCTCTATTTTACCTATCAGAGATGACTTTTCTTTTAATATAGATGCAAGCTCTTCTTGGGTCCAACCATGCGATTGGCGCGCTCGGTGTATTATTTCATAAAAATTTTGGACAAGCTCTTCACCCATTTGATCATATTTAGCTCTGCTTTTTTTGATTTTTTTAATGTGTGCCTCTTTTCCCCTAAGCAAACTACGTTTCAGTTGGTTCTCCTCCCGAGTATGCTTGCCCACATTACTCACATCCCCGAATCCAAACGTGGGAGATCTCTCGCCGATATCCGAAATGATAGAAACTTTTTGTTCTCCGATCACCGAAGGTCTCCTATTTTCATGGGGCGGAAATCCTTCGTATTGTGCACATTTATCACATGTATTTAGATTGGACTTCTCTATTTTGATCTCATGTACATATCCTTTGATCTCAGCGCCACATATTTCGCAGTACACCATAGCAAGAAGTATATACAACATGAACCTAATTAATATTACGTGATTATAGATGAGTGATACTAGTGCTGACCCAGAACGAGATGATTTCTCGAAATACTTGATCGATAGAGTACGTCAATTAGAGGAGAAAAATCTCAGACTTTGGGAGGAGTATCGTAGAATAGAGAGTGAAAAGCGATCTACCGAAAACCAAAAAATACAGTACGAGCGAGAGACTCGAAAGTTGAAAAGTGAGCTTGAAAGATTGAAAGGTCCGCCATTGGTGGTGGGGACCATCCTAGATGTTCTAGAAAACGAGAAAGTGGTGATTAAGAGTAGTACAGGTCCCAAATTTGTTGTAAATGCCTCACAATTTATCGAAGGATCCGAACTACTACCTGGAACCAGGGTTGCCCTGAATCAGCAGACGTTGGCAGTCGTTGGCGTGCTTTCGCCGCCAAAGGATCCCACAGTTTATGGAATGGAGATCGTTGAATCCCCATCTGAAGATTACGATCAAATAGGTGGACTGGAAGAACAAATAAAAGAACTAAAGGAGACCGTTGAGCTGCCCTTAATTAATCCTGACATATTCGATAGGGTTGGCATCAAACCACCAAAAGGAGTGTTATTATATGGTCCTCCAGGAAGCGGAAAAACGCTGATGGCAAAAGCTGTCGCAAAGCGTACAGATGCTACTTTTATTAGGATCGTGGGCTCTGAAATGATTCAAAAATATATAGGTGAAGGTGCTCGTCTTGTTCGCGAGTTATTCGAAATGGCGAGAGAGAAATCGCCCTCCATCATATTCATAGATGAGTTGGATGCAATAGGAGCGAAACGTCTCGAAAGTGCAACATCTGGCGACAGAGAGGTTCAGCGAACGCTTATGCAACTCCTAGCAGAGATGGATGGATTTGATCCGAGAGGAAATGTTAAGATTATTGCAGCGACCAATCGCCTGGACATCCTAGATCTTGCTCTACTTCGTCCTGGTCGATTTGATAGAATGATCGAGGTGCCGCTACCAAACGTTGAGGCCAGAATAGAGATACTCAAAATACACACCGAGTCCATGAATCTCGCTGATGAAATCGACTTTAACCAAATGGCCTCTGTAACGGATGGTTTAAGTGGGGCAGATCTGAGCGCCATCGTCATGGAAGCCGGTATGTTTGCCATTCGAGAGGAGAGGGAGGCGGTAACGATGGGAGATTTTGATAGGGCTGTAAAGAAAGTGTTAGCAAGCTCTCCAAAAATGGAGCCGTTATCCAATCCTGGCGAAATGTTCGTTTGAAAAACTTTAGAGATTTTTTTTGAATTCAAACCTTTACTTAGATAGTTCACTCCAGATACCTATAAATCGTTGAATAGCTGTAAAATGGCTTGTAATTGCTACTGCAAACAACATCCATCCAAGAATAGGTAACCAATAGATGTTGTCCGAGTAGACAAAATTGGCGATCGTCGCAATAAATATCACTACCAGCCTATCAGCTCTGCCCAAAATTCCCCCGTAATATCTTCCAATGTGTACAGCTTGTGCTTGTGTCCCTAGATAACTCGTTAATAAAACGCCCGTGATCGCAGCAACACCGATCTGCCAAGGTGCATATCCTCCAAAGAAGATTCCGCAGACGATGAATATATCAGCATACCTATCGATCACATGGTCTAGAAAGTCACCTCTCAAGTCTGCTGTACCAATATGGCGTGCAAGTGTCCCATCCATCACATCAGAGAACGCATTTAGAAAGACCATAAGACCAGCAAGGAGTAAAAATCTGAAATAGAAGGAGATACCTGCTAGAGCTGCAAATAAGAAAGATGCAACTGATAAGTAATTTGGATCCACGCCCAAATCATCCAGTGCACTTGCCATCGGGTCGATAATCCCTCTAAAAAATGGTCTAAACGAGTCAAGAGTCATCCAAATACCTCTTCACTCCAATCAATTGAACCTGGACGGTAATTGTCAGAGCCATTGAGAATTTGCATAACACAGCTCGCAACCTCGGCCACATCTTTATCAGACGTATTTATCTCGTGCACATTATCATTCATTTCAAGAGCTTCAATAAGTATGACATCCAGTGCTTCAGCCTCTACATTCTCATTTATCTTTGCATCATCAAATCCCTTTCTAATCAGTCGTCTCCTGAGTTCATATGGTGATGCCCTAAGCACGATAAAAACATCTAATGGCAGATAATGTGCCAAATGCCCTTCAAATATGGTCGTTTTTTTTACGTCCCAATATTTTACATAATCTGACACATATTTTATGAGTGCATCTGTATCTGTTATCAGGGTATTGCGCTGTTGGTCCTTTCCCGTATAAAGTTTCTTGTCCTTGATGAGTTGATTCAGATCGATCACAGGGTAGTATTTTTTGAGGATTTTGCATGCGGCACTTTTTCCAGTCCCTGGAGTTCCTGTGATGCCTATCTTCAAGTCTGTACACCTTTAAAAGCTTCGATAACACGTATATTTTGCTCCTTTGTACCAACGCTTATCCTGATCAATGAATCTCCTGCACCTCTGAAAGAGCTACAATCCCGTACAATTATTCCTTTTTGCAATAGTGATTCACATATCTCCTCAGCGGTAAACGGCGATACGTCCACTAAAATGAAGTTTGCTTGGGAAGGGTACGTCTTGAAGGGTATGTTATTCTGGAGGAACGCCCTTCCACTTCTTATGGTTTTGATTGTTTGGCGTAGATGTTCCCTATCCCCCAATGCTGCTACCCCTGCAGATATCCCAATCCTATTAACGCTAAAGACCGGAACAATTTTCATATATTCTTTAGAGATTTCGGGAGGGGCTACAGCATAACCGATTCTTAATCCTGCTAAACCAAATGCTTTAGACATCGTGCGTGTGACGATGAAATTTTCGTATTCTCTGACAAGTTTTACCATAGAGGAGTCTGCAAATTCCGCATATGCCTCATCCAAAATCACCATAGATTCTGTGGCGTCAAGCAACTGTCTAAGATCACTTTCCTTCATAAGGTTCCCTGTCGGATTGTTTGGAGAGCATATGAAAATGATCTTGGTCTTTTCACTCACTGCACCTAGCAATTTGTCAACGTCGACATCAAAATTCGGATTTCTGGGCACGAATATGGAAATACCGCCACAGACTAATGTAAAAATCTCATAATATTGAAAAGTTGGGATAGAAATTATCACCTCATCATTTTTCTCCACAAATAATCGCGTCAATAAATTGAGTAAGTCGTCCATGCCGTTACCGACTACTATTTGATCTGCAGGGTAACCAATATATTTTGCTAGCTCATGCCTCAACTCCTTAGCACCTTTCGGAGGGTAAACGCTGATGGTGTTTGCATTATATCTTACCGCTTTGACTGCCTCGGGACTAGGTCCTAAAGGATTCTCGTTTGAACCTAGCTTGAGGATGTCTTCAGGAATAAACCCGTATTCTTTGGCTACATCCTCTATCGTCTTTCCAGGTACATATTCACTTATCTTAAGAATAGAATTCCTTATCTTAGGCAAGAACTTCCACCACCTCATCGATCTGTTCTTTTGTGATAACAAGGGGTGGTGCAAATCTGATCACTTTCTCTGAGATGCAATTTAATAGGACCCCTCTTTCCCTTGCTTTATCAATTATAGGGCTTCCGTCCATCTTCAACTCCATCCCGATCATCAATCCCTTACCACGAACTTCCTTGATATAATCGTGCCTTAGCTCGCCTAATTTTTCAATGAGGTATTTTCCCATTTTTGCTGATCTATCGACCAAACCCTCTTCAAGAGCATCGATAGCCCCGAGGGAGGCTGCACATACTAGGGGGTTCCCCCCAAAAGTAGAGGCATGATCGCCCCTCTTGAACTTTTGGGCCACACTATCTTTCGCAACCATCGCGCCCATGGGTAAGCCCCCGGCAATTGCCTTTGCTAGGACCATAATATCCGGCTGGACTTCCCAGTGCATTGATCCAAACCATCTACCTGTCCTGCCAAAGCCAGTTTGTACCTCATCGAAAATGAGCAATGTATCAGAATCATCGCAGACCTCCCTAACAGCCCTTAGATATCCGTCTGAAGGAATATTCACTCCCCCCTCGCCCTGTATGGGCTCTAATATGACCGCAGCTGTTTTTGGGGTGATCGCATTTTGAATCTCCTCTGCATCATCATATGGTACGAACTTGATCCCAGGAGTTAATGGTTCGAATGATTTCCTATACTTTTCCTTGGATGTAACGCTCAGTGCACCCATACTTCTGCCATGAAAAGAGCCTTGAGCAGCTATGAAGTCTGTTTTGTTAGATGCCTTTCTTGCGAGTTTTAGCGCCGCTTCAACCGCTTCTGCACCTGAGTTACAGAAGAATACTTTGTCCAAGTTTGTCAGAGATGCTATTTTTTCTGCAAGCTCAACTTGTATCTCAGTATAATATAAATTGGATGTGTGAATCAATCGCTCTGCTTGTTCCTTAATAGCAGAAACGACTTTTGGGTGGCAGTGCCCAACATTGTTAACAGCTATACCAGCCACACAGTCAATATATTCTCTGCCGTTAATATCCCACACAGTTGCACCTTTGCCCTCTGAGATCACAATTGGCTGGCGAGTGTAGGTTTGGACCACATACATAGCATCCTTATCAATCACAGCTTTATTCATTTATACCCCATTTTGATAATTAATAGGCTCCGAACATTATAAAAAAGTGCTTTTTTATTATATCTGATCAAATTTGATGAAGATGAAGCAAAAAAGCCATCGATAGATTTTAAAGCTAGTGTCAAGTAAAAATAAACAAGCTCAGATTAAAATGAAAAATTTTAGAATTTAGTAAGCATTAAGCGGTCGCTATTGAGGTATAGTCTGTATTTATGACATTCTTCTTCATGTCTTTTAGCAAGAGGGAATTCAATGCCAAAATGGGAGAATAACACATGATAATTTTATAATATTACCTAGATGATTCTAAAATAGCTTTGATAAAAGCCTTGAACGGCTGTGATGCCCTGCCAGGACGCGATGTAAACTCTGGATGGAATTGTGATGCGAAGAAGAACTTATGAGACGGAATCTCTGCGATCTCCATCCTGTTCTGGTTCCTTCCAGAAAAAATCATGCCTTGCGCCTCTATTTGAGCTATATATCTTGGATTTACCTCATATCTATGCCTATGGCGTTCAATGATTTCTGTAGTGCCATATATCCTATGTGCCAGTGATCCTTTTTTTAAGCTCGCTTCGTAATTACCTAAACGCATCGTTCCACCCAGATCTTCGATGCCACATTGCTCCGGAAGAAGATCGATAACAGGATGTTTAGTTTCCCCCAACTCAGAGCTGCTTGCGCCCTCTAATCCAACTACATTTCTGGCAAATTCTATGACTGCTAGTTGCATGCCAAAACAAAGTCCCAAAAAGGGTACATCGTTCTCTCTGGCATATTTAATAGCACAAATCTTGCCTTCCGTCCCTCTGGCGCCAAATCCTCCTGGAACCAAGATTCCGTCCAAACCTTCTAGGCATTGCATTCCTTCTGACTCAATATTTTCTGCCTCAATCCAGGTTATTTCTATCGCACAGCCCAGATCGATGCCAGCATGCCTCAATGCCTCTTTGATACTCAAATATGCATCTTCGAGATGGGTATACTTACCGACTATTCCAATCTTGGCACTTCCTTGCAAAGAGGCCATCTTTTCCGCCATCTTGCGCCATTCCGTTCTACTTTCTAAGGGCTTAAGATGAAGTTTTTTCATGAGAAATTCGCCTAGCCCCTCTTCCTCCAATAATAGCGGCACCAAGTAGATATCCTCTGCATCATGGGCATTTATTACTGCCTCAACAGGCACATCACAAAACAAAGCGATTTTCGCTTTTGTTTCCTGTGATAAAGGTTTCTTACATCGTCCAACGATTATGTCGGGGCTGAGCCCCAACTCTCGAAAAGTCTTAACTGAATGCTGTGTTGGTTTTGTTTTTTGTTCTCCTAGCAGATTAAGAGGGACCAACGTGACATGGATGAAAACCAAGTCTTCTTCAGCCACCTCACCATGCATTTGACGTACAGCCTCCAGGAATGGCATGCTCTCGATGTCACCGACCGTACCACCTATTTCGACCAAGCAAATATCTGCCTTGCTTTTCTCTGCAATATCTATTATTCGTTCCTTTATATCATTGGTTATATGGGGAATTATTTGAACAGTATCTCCAAGATAGTCCCCCCTGCGTTCTTTTTCGATCACAGAACGATAGATCTTTCCTGTTGTCAGGTTATGATCCCCGGTAAGCTCTGTATCAAGAAAACGCTCATAATGCCCAAGGTCCAAGTCCACTTCAGCACCGTCTTTAAGTATATATACCTCTCCATGTTGGAACGGATTCATCGTGCCTGCGTCGATGTTTATGTAGGGATCAATCTTGATGGCAGTAATTTCATACCCTTTGTTTTTCAGGATTTGTCCAACTGATGCGGCAGTAATTCCCTTCCCCAACCCACTCATAACTCCGCCTGTAGTCACGATGTATTTCATTTCATTCACGCTTTGATTAGCTTAATTATGCCATATAATATTACGAAAACGATCAATATGGAGGCCATTACTGCACTGCCAACTTGTACTGCTCCAACTCTCATGTATGCCAGAATTAGGAATACCGCGATGAAGCATAATAACGCTGGTATCACCATAACACGCTCCACCAGCGTAATATCTATGTGGGGAATATCTATGTGGGTAGCTTTTTTGCGCACCTTGGAGTATTTGGGTTTATCTAAACTTCCCTCGGACTCCATAACATGTTTTTCTTCTTCGAAGCCCAATTTTGTGACAAAACCGCTTTTCTTTGCCCCATAACCAGTAGTTACGACTATCTCTCCGGCGTAAAGTACTTTGCCATCTCTCGGTAGTCGTGCTACTATGGGTATGGTCTCTTCATATCTCACATATGGATTATGGCTGAGAAATGTGATCTTATCTTTGATGTCCTGGGTTGCTGATAAATATATATGAGTAGGAGTTCCATAGTTGATCACTTTGATCTCGAAACTAGTCTCGTCTCCCGGTCTTAGTGGAATCATGAGCTCCTCTACATCAAATTCGATCGAGTTGATATCTCTTCGGTTAATATGTATTGTCTGCAATTTCATCGCCTAAGGTCTGGTGGCAAGAGATTTGGAATACCATCTTCAATAGGATAACGCTCATCGCATTTTGCGCAGTAAAGCGTTCCGGTGATTATTTCCTCGTCGCCTTCGACGACCTCTAACTCAAGATCACACTTACACATCGGACAAGCAATGATGTCCATTAAATCCCTTTTCATGTTGACCACCTCAGCATATCTCAATATGATATTTCACGTCTTAAACCTCTTCATCAACTTTCGCATTGGGAATTTTCCCCCCCTAAGACCTTTCATAGCATTTTTCATCATTTTGTGGTATTTCAACAATTCACGAACATCCTCGGAGGAAGTGCCAGATCCCATGGTGATTCGTTTTATTCGAGAGCTGCCGACGATTCTTGGGTCCTGCATCTCTTCGTCGGTCATCGAATCCATTACCACCTTATAGCGACTTAGCCTATCCTTGGTGACTTTATATGCTTCATCAGATACATCCACCCCCATACCGATGGGCATCATCTGCATCACTTGCTTAATAGGACCTAGTTTACTTATAGCTTCCAGTTGTTTATACATGTCCTTTAAGGTGAACTTTCCGCGAATCATGGATTCTACGTCTAAGTCCCCTATGGCCGAACTTTCTTCCGCCCTCTCGATGAGGCTCTTGATATCTCCCATGCCAAGTAATCGAGATATGAACCTATCTGGATCGAATCTTTCTAGATCGTCTAACTTCTCACCGATTCCGATAAAGGCTATAGACGAATTTGTTTCTGAGATGGCTGATAGAGCTCCGCCCCCTTTAGAGGTGCCATCCAATTTGGTTATTATTACGCCATTAATTCCAATTGCATCATCGAAATCCTTCGAATATTTGCCAGCAAGTTGTCCCATTGCTCCATCTATCACGAGAAAATTTTGATCCGGCTTTACAAGCTTGTGAACTTGTTTAATTTCCTTGATCAAATCTGAATTGAGCGCATGGCGTCCTGCGGTGTCAATAATCTTCACATCCCCTTTGAGCTCTTTTAACCCATTTTTTATGATAGTAAGAGTATCGCCATCCTTCTCGCCGTAGAATAGTACGTTTATCTGCTCGCACAGTTTTTTTAGCTGATCATATGCTCCTGGTCTGTCAGAGTCAGCGCAAATAACGGCTGGTTTTAGTCCCTTTCTTTGAAAATATCTGGCAAGTTTCGCCACAGTAGTTGTTTTTCCTCCGCCATATAATCCAACCATCAGGATCTTTTGATTTTTTAGTGGAACTTCCGTGCTCTTACCAATTACCTCCACCAACTCTTGATACACGATTCGAACAACATGCTCCCTCGGATTTGCCCCTGCAAGAGGTTTCTCCTTGAGAGATCTCTCCCTTATTCTCTGCGATAAACCCATTACTAGCCCGACGTTCACGTCTGCTTGCAATAATGATCTCTGAATATCCTTGACCATTTCATCTATTGTTTGAGGATCTATCCTTTTAGACCTAATTATCTTCTTGACCACATTCTGTAGTGAGATACTTAGGTTATCTATCATATTTAATCCTCAAATAATCTATCAAACAACCATTCGGGCTGGAACTTCACTAGGTCATCGTATTCCTGTCCTGTTCCCAAAAAAAGTATTGGCGACCCAGTAGCATATGCTATAGAGATTGCTGCACCACCTTTCACATCCACATCCGCCTTGGTAAGAATGGAGCCATTGATATTAATTGTATCGTTAAACATCTTTGCCCGCACTATGGCATCGTTTCCGGCAATCGCCTCGTCGATGAAGATAACAAGATCCGGACTTGTCACCCTAGATATCTTCTTTAGCTGGTCCATCAAGCCTACCTTCGTATGCAGTCTACCGGCGGTATCTGCCAGCAAAACGTCTTTGTGTCTTGCCGTGGCATATTGAACTCCATCGTATATCACTGCAGTGGGATCGGCACCAACTTGGTGTTCAATTAGCTTAACGCCTAATCGCTTTGCGTGTATGCCTATTTGTTCAGATGCACCTGCTCTGTGTGTATCTCCAGCTGCGATGATTACGGAATATCCATTCTTCTGCAGATGCTGAGTCATTTTTGCGATGGTAGTTGTTTTACCCACCCCATTGACCCCGACAAAAAGGATTTTTATCGGTTTTTTTGCATTCTTGATATACTCATCAAAATCAAAATCTCTTGCAGATAGCACCTTTTCTAATGCATCACGTATTGCATTCTCTAATATGTCCTCAGCGTGTTTCCTTTTAGTATCGAAGAGCTTTGTTTTCATTGACTGCACTATTTCCTCTGCAACTGGCAATGCAACATCGCTTTCAATAAGACCTATTTCAAAATCCCACAGCATCTTCTCTAGGTTCTTTTCATCTAATTCACCCTTAAGAAGTGTCGTTGCCTCTTTTTGAAAGGCATTAATTCTTTTTTTCACACCATCGAACATAGGTTACCCATACTGAGAGACTTTCAACTGCAAACTCTGCATTTCCTTGTGTATCTCCTCTAGGTCCTTCCTAAGACGATCAAGCATCTTGCCCATTTGATCTTTTCTTTCCACTAGGCTTTGTCTTGCTTCAT
>JBHPDI010000004.1:0-43700 GCA_042577985.1 Halobacteriota archaeon
CGTCAAGTTTATATATGTGGAAATAAAACAAAATATGGGAAGGAAATATATTGCCGATAAGGGACATTGGTGGTGAAAAATATGGCTGACATATATGCAAATGCAAGGTCCACAACGGGAACAAAAACAAGAGTAAGGGATATAAATCCAACTTCTGGAATGTGCCCACTCTGCATAAGGGATTGTAAAACGCTCTGTGAAATTGGGTTGTCTGCGTTCAGAGGAAGAGAAGTTCTTTATCCTTCTCCGGAGGTATTCAGCGAAAGTACCTCCTCATCAAATAAAGATTATGCGCTTGATTGGAGTCATTTTCAGATTTTGGTGGACGTCCTGGGTGCAAAGGGAATAGAAGCAGATTCGGACAAAGCGATATTTGAAGCCGTAGACGTAACAACGAAAGTCGGAGATGTTCCGCTCAAAATACCAGTGTTAACAGCTGGTCTGGGATCGACAGCTGTAGCCAAGAAGAACTGGGATTCCCTTGCAGTAGGGGCAGCATTAGCCGGAACAATACAAGTTATCGGAGAGAACGTGTGTGGGATGGACCCTGGATCAAGGATTACAGGAGGGAGGGTTGTTCATTCGGAGGACCTGCAGTACAGGGTTGAAAAGTACAGAGAGTTCTGGGATGGAAAACACGGTGACATAGTGGTTCAGACAAACGTGGAAGACCAAAGGTTGGGCGTGGACACATATTCATTATCAAAGCTGGAAGTCAATATAATAGAAAGAAAGTGGGGTCAGGGAGCTAAAGCCATAGGTGGGGAAGTGAGAATCTACGATCTTGAGAAGGCTAAGATGCTTAAGCAGAGGGGATATATCGTCATCCCTGATCCAGAAGATATATCTGTGCAAGAGGCTTTTAGGGCAGGAGTATTTAGGTCCTTTGAACGCCACTCTCGTGTAGGAATGCCAGAGCAAAGAAGCTTTGTAGAAGATATAGAATGGCTAAGGGGGCAAGGAGCCAAAAAAATCTTTTTGAAGACTGGCGCATATCGTCCTGCTGTGGTCGCATTTACAATGAAAGTCGCCTCAGAGGCAAAAATCGATGTGGTGACTTTCGATGGCGCTGGAGGTGGGACAGCGATGAGCCCAGTGCCAATGATGAATGAGTGTAGCACTCCTACTGTATATCTAGAGGCGCAGGTTTTGAAATGCATAGAGCTGCTTAGGAATAAAGGAAGACATATACCAGACATCGTAATGGCCGGCGGATTTACTAACGAGACTCAAATAATAAAATCGATGGCAATGAGCAATCTTGGAGGCGGTCCCCATGTAAAAGCAATCGCTATGGCCAGAGCACCAATTACTGCTGCTTTGAAATCATCTTATTTCACAGAGCTTGCTGTAAATGGAGACTTGCCAAAGGAATTCGCAAAGAAATATGGTGATGTTCCAGAACAGTTCTTTATAGCTACGCCAGAGCTGAAGAATGAATTCGGAGATAGATTCAGAGATATCCCAATAGGTGCGATAGGTGTATACACTTATTATTATGGTAGACTTGGTGTCGGTCTGAAGCAGTTATTAGCTGCTGCGAGGAAATGGAGATTGGACTTGCTAGACAGAGGAGATATAGCCTCATTGTCAGATAGGGCAAGCAAAGTTACTCGCATTCCAACCCTAGAGGAAGTCGAAAATGACATAATGGAGAACATTATTGGCTGATAAGAGTCATTATTAGATAGTAAGAATGTTCGATCTAGAAAAATTTATAAAAGAACAAACTCGATTGATCAAGAGAAAATCAGGGACGAAAAATCGGTCATATCCGTATCAGGTGGAGTAGATAGTATTGTCTGCGCAGCATTAACTTAGGGGGTCTTAAGGGATTAGATTTTTTAACTGTTATTTGGTAAGTAGATCGTTGATATCGGGTCCCGATGAAAAAGATCGTGCCCTCTTACAAAAAACGCTAGTAGGATTCTATAATTGTTTCAGTATCGAAGTAAAAGAAGTCCTGCAAGGAGACATATTAAACTGCTAACCCATCAAAGCGGTCCTATGATAAGGTTTATGCATACTAAAATCATAAGGTATTATATCTTCAAAGCAATATAGATTTTTTTTTGGAGGATGGTGGGTATAAAATGGCAATAAAAGATAGAGATCATGTGCTTAACTTGATAAAAGAGAATGATGTAAGATTCATTAGGCTGTGGTTCACAGATATCTTGGGACAGCTTAAGAGTTTTGCCATTCCTAGTAAAGGAGTAGAAATTGCCGTTTCTGAGGGAATGGGTTTCGATGGCTCATCTATAAAGGGCTTTGCCAGGATCGATGAGAGTGATATGATCGCAAAGCCTGACCTCAGTACATTCCAGATCGTTCCCTGGAAGCCCAAGGAAAAGCCAGTGGCCAGAATGTTTTGCGATATCTATGAACCGGATGGTACCCCCTATGTTGGGGATCCACGCCATATACTAAAAAGAAACCTGGTGCGATTGGGTAAGAAAGGATATACATTCTATCTTGGTCCTGAACTTGAGTATTTCTATATAAAGGACGACAAACATCCTGAAATCTTGGACCGGGGTGGCTACTTCGACCTTACGACACTGGACGCTGGAAGCGATCTACGACGAGATACCGTCTTTACATTGGAATCCATGGGAATAGAGGTGGAGTATTCCCATCATGAGGTTGCCCCCTCTCAGCATGAGATCGACCTGCGATATGCTGATGCACTGACCATGGCCGATACTGTGATGACCTATAGGATAGTGGTGAAGGAGATTGCACAGCAATACGGGTGTTATGCCACTTTCATGCCAAAACCTATCTTCGGAGTGAACGGAAGTGGGATGCACACACACATGTCCTTGTTTAAAGGGGACAGGAATGTATTCTTCGACTCAAAAGAGAAAGATTACCTATCTGATATTGCTAAAATGTTTGTTGCTGGGATGCTTAGGCACTCACGTGAAATTACCTTAATTACCAACCAGTGGATTAATTCCTATAAGCGTCTTGTTCCCGGATATGAGGCGCCAGTATATGTCTGTTGGGCGAGGCGAAATAGGTCCACGTTAGTAAGGGTGCCTATGTATAAGCCAGGGAAGGAGGAGGCAACGAGAATTGAATATAGGAGCCCCGACCCTGCATGCAATCCTTACCTAGCATTTTCTGTGATGCTGGCAGCAGGACTAGAGGGAATAGAAAAGGGATATGAACTGCCAGATCCCGTGGAGAAGGACGTCTACAATATGGGTGAAGAAGAAATGTCACAGTTGGGGATAGATCTACTACCAGGAAGCTTAATCGAGGCGATAGGAATAACCGAAAAAAGTGATTTAGTGCGTGAAGCCTTGGGTGGACACATCTTTAATAATCTCATCATGAGCAAAAAGGTAGAATGGGACAACTATCGAATGCAAGTGCATCCCTATGAGCTAAAAGAGTACCTACCAATTCTATGAAACCACCTCTTTATCCTGAATTCCATCAGAAACTCTTGAACGCTCTTCTTTGAGCGCCATTTGAAAGGATATTATATGTGTATACTTCACTACACTATTTTTCCCTATGTTTTTGTTTTGTCCTATTCATAATCTTCTTTGCAGATCCCTAGTTCTCCTATCAGAAAAAAAGTCATCTTAAATATCTTTCCTGCACGAAAAGGGGTGACCAGCAACTCTGTGTAACCCTTAATACCAGCATTGAATATGACTTCATCAACTAACTCTAGTATAGCCTATGCTAAAGGCTTTGATAACTGTTCCATCCTCTAACACAAGAACTACCTTCAATTTATATCAAAACTTTCATAATATCAAGACTGAAATTCAACCATGGCGCAGAATGCGTGATAACACCTAATGACATTATATCCACTCCAGTTCTTGCGAATTCTCTGATGTTCCCTATATTGATGCCGCCAGATGCCTCAATCCTATTGCGTGTTCTCAGATCCAATCTCTTCAATTCCCCTATGGAGTAAATGATATCCTCTGGAGACATATTATCGAACATTATGATATCGACTCCAAGTTTTGCTACTTTAATTGCATCTTTGGAATTATCCACTTCGATTTCTATTTCCTTTGTGGGATGAATTTTTTTCGCATTCATTATGGCCTTTTCTAAACCTGCGATCTTAATGTGATTATCTTTGATCAATATAGCGTCAGATAGGGTAAATCGATGGGGATATCCTCCTCCAATTACAATTGCTTTTTTTTCGTATTCCCTGAAGCCGGGTGTTGTCTTTCTAGTGCCTGAGATTGTGATGCCCCCACCCATCTTAACACATTCTCTAGTCAGAGAAGCTATGCCGCTCATCCTACCCAAGAAGTTTAATGCCAAGCGCTCTGCTGCAAGAATTGATCTGGAGCTACCATTTATATCAAGAACTATGTCCCCTTTTTTGATTTCAGATCCATCAGTAAATTGTGAATTAACATCGAGTGCCAAATGCTCAAATATTGCTTTACTCTCTTCAAGCCCTGCTAAGTATCCGGATTCATCCGCCTTAATCTGTGCCCTCACAGGAACGTCAGGGACCACTTCCCCAGAAATATCTCCGGACCCAACATCTTCTTCGAGGAAGCGCTCAAGATCAGTAATCTTCATTTTTCACCGTAAGTAATTTCATACATCTTATACTCATTTTTCACCGTAAGTAATTTCATACATCTGGTATATAGTTTACTTTGATGATTAGAATAGGGATAGTCGGATGTGGTGCGATCGGAAAGGAGATCTGTAGGGCAGTCGATCAGGGAATCATCAATGTAAAATTGGTAGCGGTAGCGGATCGGAAACCTAAAGCGGCATCTGAATTTGCATCCTCTCTGAGATCGCCCCCAGAGGTGATGAACGCCGTAGAGTTGATAGATGTGGTGGACTTGGTAGTAGAGTGTGCCTCCCAAACAGCGGTCAGAGAGATAGTACCTCTTGCGCTTAAGAATGGCAAAGACGTGATGATCATGAGCGTTGGGGCATTGACCAACCTTGAATTTCTAGAAGAGATTAAAGCCCTGGCAAGGAAAAATAATTGCAAGGTTTATCTTCCATCGGGCGCAATCGTGGGCGTGGATGGACTGAAATCGGCTTCTATAGGGAAAATATACTCTGTGACTTTGATAACTAGAAAGCCCCCACATTCTCTTGAGGGGGCCCCCTATATCGAGCAACACAAAGTAGATCTGATTAATTTAAAGAAATCTACCATCGTATTCGAAGGAAGCGCAGAAGATGCAGTTAAGGGTTTTCCTCAGAATGTTAATGTGGCCGCAACGATAAGCATTGCAGGTATAGGCACTCAAAACACCAAGATTCAGATTATAGCTGACCCAACACTGGAAAGAAACGTACATGAAATTTGTGTGGAAGGAGATTTTGGTAAGTTTGAAACAAGGGTGGAGAACGTTTCATCCCCTGCAAATGCAAGAACCAGTTATCTGGCTGCATTATCTGCCATAACAACTTTGCGGAGAATGGCAGACCCAATACAGATTGGAACATGAAGAGAAAAAAGAGTTTAGAAAATGTGGTTTTTGTCATCTTTAAGATCGCTCTTGACCATGAGAAATATGTACTAAAGAACTCGCTAAACTAGGATAACTAGGATAAGTTAAACAAAGTTCATCTGATCGCGGGAGATTATAACGTCTTTGTCAATGTTTATGCAAAAGACCTCTCCGAGGTAATAGATTTGATATTTGAGACTCTTAAAAAGGTTGGCATGATCTAAGAAAATAGGACGATTTTTACATAGAAGATAAAGCGAAACACAAATAGTGTACTTTGAAGAAAAACGCTATAGTGAAAATTAATTGATGACATCTGCACGTATGTAAAGATGATATACCTACTTGAGAAATACTTACATCACAGATATGTCAGACTTGAGGGAAAAATTAATTTAAGACTATGGCAAATTATTTTTTGACCCTTAACCAGTAGATAAAGCTCTTGTATGATATAATTCTTATAGGATAATCGGTAGTTTGAAGGGAATTGAGATAGATATAAAGGAGATTAAGTCGTCAACTAAAAAAGTAAGTTAGCCATATTAAAATGTATAAGGGTAATATGGTGACTTATATGCCATGGCAAGACTTGTATTTGACCGAATGTTAGAGGTTAAAAAAGGTGATTAGTTATATCGAGTTGGCCAGACCACAGAATTGTTTAATGGCCGGCATAGCTATCGCAATCGGTGGTCTGATAGGTGCAGAAAGCACTTTCATCGAGCACATACTGCCTATAGCACTTGCATCAATCATCGGATGCATGATCACTGCTGGTGGCAATGCTATCAATGATTTCTATGATGCTAAGATAGATGCGATCAATCGTCCAGATAGGCCGATACCTTCTGGGAAAATTAGCCCAAATAATGCCCTCCTGTTTTCTTTGGGTCTATTCTTTATTGGTACAACGCTTTCGTTTTTCATAAATCCCATATGCCTGTTCATAGCATTGTTAAGCTCAATAGCTCTTATCTATTATTCACATACGTTGAAGAGAACAATATTATGGGGCAACTTATGTATTGGTTATCTGGTGGGCTCTACTTTTCTGTTTGGTGGAGCTGCAGTGGGTGGGCTCGTGGCCACATCAGTGCCCTTCGTGCTTGCAATGTTAGCCACTGTGGGCAGGGAGATCATAAAGGATATAGAAGATATCAAAGGCGATAGGGGGGAGGGCACTATAACACTGCCGATTGCGATTGGGGAAAAAAGATCCGCAGCCATAGCATCGATGTTCATACTATTGACCATATTATTGAGCCCATTGCCAGCCATGCTTAACCTTTTTGGTGTGCCCTATTTACTGGTCGTGTGCTTGGCAGATTTATCTTTCTTAGCCTCAATTGTGACGATTAAAAAGCCATCAAGGTCATCATCTTTTCTCAAGATAGGAATGATAGTAGCATTGTTTGCTTTCATCATTGAAGTGATGATATAGGTGAAAAATGGTCATCAAGAAACATATTGGAACGAACACGTATGTAATTTTGAGTAAGTCATTTGTTGATAGAGACTTTAATGTGGATGGAAACTTGATAGTTGGTAGAAAAGTGTACTTTTGGGGTGACTTAGAAGTCTCTGGCACATTAGAGCTCGGTAAATCCTCAGAGATCAAAGGTAACTTAACAGCAAATTGTGCCATACTTGGTCCAAGCACATACATTAAAGGAAATGTCCAAGTCGAAAATGACCTAAAATTGTTGGATGGAGCTAGAATAGATGGCGATGTACTCTGCGGGGGCAATGCACTGATAAGACCAGGAGTCACGATGGATCATATTCAGGCAGACGGAGACGTGAAATTGGTTGGTAAGGTGAACACCAAAAGAGTTAAAGCAGGTGGAAAAGTGATCTCGAGGAAATCATGACCAATACTCAAATCCGATTGACTCTTTTTTTTACATCATGATCGATTTCTTTGTTTTTTCTTATGTTCTAATGAACTTCACATTTAGCAGAATAGCATCATGTTCTAATTAGATGTTTATAATAATGATTTCCCCCAAACCTTTATCGGATTCTACGAGAAATACATTAGGGGAAAAAGAATGCCAAAGAGGACAAAAATCGTTAATGACCCTGCTGATCTAGTTCCATTGATACAAGCATTTGGGTCGGATATACATAAAAATGTGTTTAATAAGCTCACCTCTGACTGGATGACCAAAGTGGAGCTTGAAAAAGCAATAGGTGCTGATGTAGATGAAAGTCTAAAAATACTTCAAAAGGGTGGGCTAATTCAGATCCGGTGGAGAATGCCGGATACTTCGGAAACTCCTGACAAAGAATTCTATGCATCATATTCTAATGTGCGGGCCAATTTTCAATGTGGGTTTGATGATCTGAGTGAATTGATCCGCATAGCATCTTCTGATGAGGGAGATTTTCTTGAAATAGTTTTAAAGATAGAAGCAGAGATAAAGTTGGGAAACACGTCAACCGTTGGCTTGTCCAGAGCGCTAAATCAGGATGCCTGCTTTATTAGGGGGATTGCAAAGCGATGCAATAAATTGTCGATCCAGGGTCAGAAACTTGTATTGAGAGAGGAAAAGTAATGGGTGGTTCGATCCATCTAGCGCTAAAGTATGGGAAGAAAGAGATATATTCAACCGTTCTCGCTAATTCACAAATCGTCAAACCAAATGAACTTCCTGGCCAGTATGAAGAAGTGGAGATCAAAAGAGCGCTGATAAACCCCATAGGAAGTAAAAAACTTTCTGAGTTGGTGCATCCACACCAGAAGACGGTGATAATCGTCAGTGATATTACGCGCCCTACACCATCTTCCAAGTTGCTGCCCCCTTTGTTAGGGGAGCTGAACCTAGGTGGTGTATCTAGCGAAGATGTGTTAATAGTTTTTGCAACAGGGCTTCACAGGAAACTTAGCGAAGAAGAAAAAAGATTGTTGATCGGGGACGTTTATTATCAGATTAAGTGCATCAATCATGATGTGGACGATTGTGCATATATTGGCACTACTGAGAGTGGGACGAGGGTCAGTATCCTAAGGGATGTCGTCGATGCAGATGTCGTGGTCTGTATTGGCACCATAGATCTTCACTATTTTGCAGGTTACAGTGGTGGAGCGAAGTCCATTCTACCTGGCGTCAGTTCAAAGGAGACGATAACAATGAATCACAAACTGATGCTTTTGCCAAATGTTGCATCAGGATGCGTTGACGGTCCAGTTCGAAAGGATATTGAAGATGCTGGATCGATTTTAAGGATTAATTTCATCCTGAATGTGGTTCTGAATGCTAGAAAAGAGATAGTCAGGGCAGTTGCAGGACACCCGATACATGCCCATAGAGTCGGGATCAATCATGTAAATAAACTGTACAAGATCCTCATAAAGGAGAGAGCAGATATAGTGATAACATCTGCCGGTGGTGCGCCCAAGGATATCACTCTTTATCAAGCATACAAAGCCCTGGACAATGCAAAGCATGCCGTCGTAGAAGGCGGCTCAATTATCTTAGTGGCTGAATGTACAGAGGGACTGGGCAATGATATATTCGAATCCTGGGTAAGCGAGGCGAAAAGCACTAGAGATGTGATCAAGCGGCTAGAGGGAAATTTCGAGTTGGGGGGGCATATGGCTGCTGCAATCGCACGTATAGCGGAAAAACATGACATTTATATCGTCTCGGAGATGCCAGATAAACTGGCGAAAAAGGCTTTCTTCATACCAGTGAGAGATGTTGGGGTGGCTTTGGAGGAGGCGATGAAAAAGCAAGGAGATTCCAAGATAATCGTAATGCCCTATGGCAACTCCACGCTTCCTTTTACTTGAAATTTTTCATTTGCTGATCTGCCTTTTTTCGAACATTATCAAACATATCGTTGTCATGTGCGTCTGTTGCGACGATGAGGGGCCCGAATTTTTCTACTTCAAGAATCCAGACTGACTCTGCCATCCCGAGGTCTGTCCAATGATTGCCTACGACGCGCTTTATCTGCTTTGCGGCGATCACTCCACACCCGCCAGTATAGGTTAGATAAACACATTTGTCGCGTAATGCTTTCGTAATGTTCATTCCGCCCTTTCCTATGATGGCCCTGATATCGAAACGTTTTAGCAGCTCTATGGTCATCTTGTTCATCCTCGCACTGGTGGTTGGTCCTGCTACCAGTGCTGTCTTTTCTTGCATGACAGGTCCACAGTGATATATTGTTGCACCCTCCAGGTCGAACGGTATTTTTTTACCTTCTTTGCTCCACTGCAATAATCTCTCATGTGCTTTATCCCGGGCCGTAATGATGACGCCGTTCAGGTATAGAACATCTCCTGCAATCAGCTTGGTTACATCATTCGAGTTCAGAGGCGCTGTTAACTGGTACTCCATTTTAGCCCCTCAAAGTTATCGAAGCTCTGCGCGCAGCCCAACACTGTATGTTGACCGCCACGGGCAGGGATGCGGTATGGCAATCCCCATATTCGACATTCACCGCCATCGCAGTAGTATTGCCACCAAGTCCCATTGGACCCAAGCAAAGTGAGTTGATACTATCTAACAACTCTCGTTCAAACGTATCCATCGGCTGATCAAAGCTTCGTAGTACAGCCTTCTTGGCAAGTTTTGCTGCTCCGTCAAAGGTTCCACCGATGCCAACGCCCACCAGAATAGGAGGACATGATCTACCACCTGCATTTTTCACAGTCTCCAATACAAAGCGCTTGATATTTTTTATTTCAGACGGGTTGAACATTCGCAATGCAGACATGTTTTCCGAGCCAGATCCTTTTGTTGCGACCGTTATTTTGATTTTGTCTCCCTTGGCGAGAGAAAGGTTTACATCCATCAGTTCATTTTCAGAACGTTCTCTGGTCAGGGGGTGCACCGCATTGTGTCTGAGAGGTATTTCCTTCGTTGCTTTCGATACCCCTTCTTGAATCGCTTTCATAAGATCGAAGTCGATTTCTGCGTCATAACCCAATTCCACAAAAAAAACAGGTGTACCGGTGTCTTGGCACATGGGAATTCCGTGTTTCTTCGCAAGCTCGACATTTTCTATAATCTGGGTTAACTGAGTGCGAGCGATGCTATCGCTCTCTGTTTCCAGTGCAGCTTTCAATGCAGAAAGAACGTCTTCCGGCAGCTCAGTTTCTGCCTGTCGGAGCAATTGAAAGACTGCGTTTACGACCTGCTTTCGGGTTATTTTGCTCACAGTTTTTAATGGGACATGAAGTACTAAAAGGTTTCAATTAATTTGGGGTTCTGATTTTTCGCTTGTGCCCACAAAAGATTAGTAAGTGGACTGTGATTTTTGAGGAAAGCACTCCTTAAACTGCCTTTCACACAAAGCCTGTAGAAGCAGCTCTAAATATTTTTATAGTAGCCTATTTATTGATTCATATATGTTAGATGAAAAGGAGAAGATTATAAGGGCATTGGAGCTTGAACACCAAGAGTTGATGACTTTTACACACACCTTTTCTTGGATGATCTTTACCTTTTTGGTTGCACTGTTTGTTATTTCTGTATCTCTTTTGAGTGATGAAGTGCTGATATTTTGTTTATTACTTATTTTGCTCCTCGTCATGTCTTGTATTACTTGGTATAAGATTTGTGGAAAACTCGCAAATCGTGCAAAAGAGATTAGAAACCAAATCCTTGAGCTTTAAGAAGCCATAACAAAGAGAATAAATTAGATCCGAAAACTTCAAAAGTTTACCTTGGCCTATTTCTATCTCTGTAAATTTCCCTTCTGAGTTTTGTTCTTTCCCTGTGTATTTCCCTAACCATATTGCTTCTGTCCCTGTAGATCCCCCTAATCATGTTAGAGACTGATACCGATGCAAGATATAATGTCACTAAAGAGAGCGCAGCAACATACTTGGATATTTTTAACTGTGATACCTGTAATGTAATATATGCGGGGTCAATTTCAAAAACATCATTTATAACGCCACCTTTGATTTTTTGATCTGCAGGATAAAGAAATTCAATGGTTAGAGCGTTTTTACCACTCGTTTTGAATTTTGCTTCGCCCATTCCATTAAATTTATATTGTGGCTTTAAATCAAATGAATCTGTGTAACTAGCGTTTATACATATCACCGCAGGGTCTTCATCATCGAGCGTTATGGCACGATTAGGGCGAAATTCTATGGTAAAAGATTCTGGAGGATTGAAGTTTAATTCATTAACAATAAAACTACCTTCTATCTCAATCTCAATTGGTTGATTAACACTGATCGCACTATGACTCGAATAATCCACCTTTATATTATTGATGTGTATCTCATTATTTGGCGGAACGTCTATACGCCCTATTTCATAATGTTTATCTACTTGTAGGGGGGGAAGGGCCCAACAATACAGAATTACTATACCAATGAATAAGAAGACGACACTTAAGATCGCTACCAATCGTATAAAATTTTGATCGTAAGAGGGTAATTGGTCGTATTTGGATAACTTTCTAAGTGTGAGTATGAACGTTTTTATTTTATTATATTGGGTTCTTATATAATCCTCTCTTTTTTTCCTAAAAGACATTCAATTTTATTTTATTACATGCATTATATACGCTTATCGTTTCCACAATAGTCGAAATCGATTTCAAATACCCTATCCCACCCAAACTCTTGGAATAACTCATTTCACATTCGCGTTCTCTGACATTTCTCTTGATAGGAAGGTAGTTTGATATCTGGACGTCCTGAGAAATCTTTGTAACTTTTGTAAACCAAGTCTAATCCTTTAAAAACCTCAACATGTCACCTCCTTCATCTCATCAATCATCAAATGCAATCAATGGGAAAACTTAATCTATCTTTGAGTTAACTCAAAATGTAGACTTTATACCGTCTCATCTCTTGGTTTATTTTTCCGTTTTCCTTTTATGCTGCTTAGTTTTGTCCCCTTTTGATTATTATAATCAAGTGTAGAGATTTATGGTGTTTCGGAAACGTGAGAAATCAATTTCAATCCCACTATGGTCTGATTTTAACCCGTTGGTTCGAATTCAATCCCCGCTAACAAGGAATGAAAAAGGGAAGCATAACCGTCCCTTTTACGATGTCTAAATCCATTATTTATTTCTTACTCACTATCGCGCCACCAGATGTTTTGATAGTGCCCAAGGTGACCCGTTCGCCAATATACTCAAGCTTTGAGCTACCACTCAAGTCAGCATCTAATCTACCCTCTAAGCTTACTATACCGCTACTGCCCCCGCTGAGTGTGACATCTGCGTTATTGACGGGAAAAGCAGCCAGTTCAACCCGACTGGCGCCAGAGGCATCAACGACGATGTCACTGACCGAACCCTCCAACTGAACGGTACTGCCTCCTGACACCTCAAAGACGGCATCATTGGCTATTATGTCACCAGTAACCCTGCTAGCTCCAGATATTTCAAAGTCTATATCGCTGGCTGACATTTCCACCAAGTCCAAGGAGCTTGCTCCAGACACCTGGATGTCAAGATCCTCCGTAGAACGGAAGTTGGTAACAGTACCCCGTGTCGCACCGGAAATATCCAAGCCACGAAGCTCAGGCATGGTGATTTTGGCTTTCAATGTGGTGGACCCTAAATAGGGACCCACGATTGATGGTTTCAGACCAATCTTTAATGTTTCACCATTTCTGGTAACTTGGATATATTCAAATAGATTATCATCCGAAGTTATGCTGACACTGTATGAGCCAGACTGGTCGATTTCAACCTCAAAGTTGTGACTGACGTCAACACGGGCAAAATCGCTTAAATCATATTGCTTAGTCTCCAAGTTCCCAGATCCCTCAATTGCGCTTAGGCAGCCTATAAAAAATGTAGAAACCAAGATTACGCCCAACAATACTGCTACCATTACTTTTTTCATATACTGCTCCTCCATCGATTGCCTTGTTACTGACATATTATTAGTTAGAGCCTATATATCTTATGACATATATATTCAAAAACAAGCGTTTTGCGGCGACAATTCCTCATATAATCCTCTTGAGCTTGGACAAGTCCAAAGATTACAGAGTGATCTGGTATTTCAATAATTCGCTGTTATCTATTATCATCATTATTTTTGTTTTTTAAAATTTTTAACATCTTCATCCATCTTTTCTTTTTTAACAGCTTCAACACCATTTTTTAATGTCCCGGCTTTCAAAAATCCCCAGAGCAAAAATGCTGCACCCAACATCTCGGCGGGATACAAACCAACTGATTGACCCGCCCTTGCCATGCTGCCTGCAGCTGCAATGATCAAAGTTCCAAGAGCAATTAACACATTAGCCCACATTCGGTAAGAGTACTGTTTTTTTCGGGCGAACAGAACAATAGAATAAATTGCACCACCCAATAGAAATATTGTGCCCGGTATGTTAAGAAATAAGGAACAGATTCTTGGAAATGTCTGTGATTCGCCAAGGGCAGTCCCACCCACAGTGATCCCTGCCACCAGATTTTCTTCCACCAACTCGGTGGTAAATGTGCCATAGAAAAATATAGCCATTACAATTAAAACAAACATAAAAAAGATGTGTCCATAGATTTTTTTTCTAAAAATAAGATATAATACACCCAGACCCAAAAAACCAACAAGGGATGCTGCAAAAACAATATAGATTCGATAAATATTTGGATCCCATGAATTCGCATACTCTGAATATGCTTCCATGAAGGCGGCAATGGTATAAACCAGAAATCCAATGGACCATGCTAATTGATGTAGTTTACGACGGTCTAAGTATTGTTTTACTAATAAAATCGTAAAAATGGCACCGATTATCCCTGTTATCAGAGGCCATGCCCAATGCGACCAAAACGCTGTCGAATCCATTTTTTTTTTTATCTCCTCTACTAGTTAAGCTTACCAAACTCTTTGCGTGCCGTTTCGCCTAACTCATTATATCCTAACTCTGCCATAAAAAGATTCTTACTATCGTCTTATCACCCAATAATCGACTTGGTTGGTAGGATTTTTACTTTCGTTATGATATGCACTAATCTTAAATTTGGATTCTAGACATAATGATTTATGCATGATGTAAACTCTTGTTAACAATTAGGGGGGTTAGGAGAGAGCAAAAATGAAAAAGATTTTGGTTATTGTTCTCTTGTTGGCTTTGATTACATGTGTTCTTGCAGGATGTGTCGAAGAGGGTGTAGTCACGCCAACTCCGATTCAGGCCCAAAGAGCTGAAGCAACGCCTACTTCTACATTAATACATACTCCAAAGCCCACAACAACACGAACAACAACACCCATAACAACACCAACACCTACAACAACACCCACATCAAATCATACTCTCACATCCACACAAAAATCCTGGCATAAGGTTACCAACTTCACGGGAAGAGGAAACTACATGGGAACAGGAAGCGAGATTACCAAGCCATTTATGATTAATGAGGACGAATGGAGAATTCGTTGGAGTTTTAAAGTAGATCCGGGGTGCCCTACCACATATGCGCCTTTCTATTTCGTCGTATATCCTGAAGGCGGGTACGTTGAAGCAGGAAGATATGT
Organism: Halobacteriota archaeon; assembly: GCA_042577985.1. Taxonomy (GTDB): domain Archaea; phylum Halobacteriota; class UBA148; order UBA148; family UBA148; genus UBA148. Next base: position 14,959 of record JBHPDI010000004.1, read on the forward strand.
AAATCACATAGAAAATATAACTCACGTACCCTACTCTATTGGCACTGTGTCGTCTAACAGTACGATATACGGCGGCACCACATACATCCACCAAGGTCCTGATAACTTCTACGTGAAGGTGGAAGCATCTGTCGGCTGGACGCTCGAAATAGAAGAATATGGTTGACTCCATAAAAAAACTCACAAAGTATTTCATTGCTTGATTCTGTGCTACTGACTGTACTATATGGGAAAACTTAATCTATCTTTGAGTTGATTATAGTGATTCCGCATGAATGAAAAAACGATCTTCTTCGATGCATACGGGACCTTGCTTGAGCTTGGAAACTATCATCGGGACCTTTCTGCGCTTATGTTAAAAGAGGCCAAGTTTGACCTTGATTTGGATTCCTTTCACATTTCATGGAATGAAGAATTTGATCGAGATATTTTTGGTATAATTCAAGGTAATAAACCATTCGCAACCATTCGGGCGATCTATGGTACCAGCCTTAAGAATGCCTTTCTCAGGCACTCTATTCAGCTTGAAGATGAGCAGGTGGATGAACTCAACATTATTTGCAGGGAATTCTTGGACCAAAGATGCTCCGTCTTGCCGTCAGCAAGCAAAATAATAGGAAAGCTGAAAGAAGACGGTGCTAATGTTGGCTTAATCTCTAATGGCGATGATGAAGAGGTTCTTTATCATCTGGGAGATGTGGTTGAACTTTTTGATTCAGTGATAACCTCTGAAAATGTTGGGTTGTACAAACCGGATCCAGAGATATTCAAGATCGCTCTGGATGCATTAGGTGCCGATGCAAGTAACTCTCTATATGTGGGTGATAACCTTCACATCGACGTGGAAGGCGCGAACAAAGCCGGTATTGGCTCAATATGGTACAACAAAAGAAACAAGCATCCTCTGGACGGAATCCAACCAACGTTCACAATATCTGACATGGAAGAGGTATTGGAGATAGTTAACTTGATGTTCCCAAAGCCTCGATGAACTATTTATGGTAAATATGGCATATGCGCTGCGATTATAAGACGAACTTTACTTATTGAATTATACAATTTCAATACATAGTTTTAGGCTATGTACAGAACGAGAACATCACAGACAATAAGACCGTGATGTAAATGGCTTGGAAGCTTCCTATTCCGCCAAGATTTACATAAGCGCTTCCCTTCTCTTTTATTGAATATAGTTGTGTTGTCATTCCAATAAGTATGCCAAGAATACCTGAAACGAAAATCACAGGTGCGATGCTTTGTGGTGCTAATATTAATGCCAATGGGACTGTTAACAACCCAATAGAGTTGGGCACTGTTATGCCGACTCCACTTTTTGGTTCAGAGAGTAGATTTGTGGCAATGATCATCATCAACGTGATTAGTATCGCCTCTAACATGGGTGTGATGTAAAGAAGGCGCAGTGCAATTATTAATGGCAAGATAAAGCCACCCATGTTCAGCGTAACTTTTGTATAATAAATTCGCTGATCTCCGATTTTAAGTTCCTCCTCCAACGGTACTGAATAGACTTCCCCCAATAGTGAAGCTTCACCACTCGTGTAATCTGGTTTCTTTGTCCTTGTATTGTATAGTGGGATCTCGAAAACCTGGAGTAGTAATATCGCAGTAATTATGATGAAAAATATGTTAGGAGAAATTCCAAGAGAAGTGCCCAATTTTCCTACATAAAATAGGTAAAATATTGGGATAAGTAAAAAGCCAAAAAGTGCAAACACTTTCATATCTGGCTTGTTTATGAGCCCTCTAGTCATCCTATCACCCAAGAGCAAGTTGTTCGGTGGATACTTAAAGATACCGTAGAAGAACCACCCCCTACATCATAATCCTAACCGAGAATTGACATGAGTTTCCTCTCTCGTCTTTGCCTCTCAAGATAACTATATACTGGTCCATGTGGTACGCCATTTATCAACATTTCTGTGGCCCTTCTTACTATCTGGATTTGATCAGGTGCGCCTATTATTCCGACTTTTTTCAAATATATCGAAATCTTTGCGCCTGTTAAAGTCTCCATCAGTTCCCTCGTTTTTCCGTCTTTGCCTATGATTCGTCCCTTCAATCGTTTCATATCTTTATCCGTCGTAGCCACCTTGGACAAATCTATTGTATCTAACATGAGCATTTCATCATCTAATAACACAAGTGCTTTTTCAGGGCTAAAACCTACTCCGATCGCCTTGACCACCTCTCCTGCAACCATCTCTTTTAGGGGGTCAGATGAGTTGATTTGGATGCTCCCAACTTCACTGTCTATATTGAGGGCGACTCCGAGTCTTTCAATAATCTTTTTGGTGTCTCCCTTAGCACCAATTATAACACCTAATCTATCTAGTGGAACTTTTACATACATCAATTTCACCTGATCTTCGCAATAACACCCTCATCGGAACATTCTACTCCTAACTTTCTGAAAAATCTAACGATATTCTTCACGTCCCTGAGAAAAAATGTTTCAGCATTTGGATGATCCCTTGTTACGGACTGCCCCATATCGATGAACACAGGCGTGCCATCATACAAGATGTTGTATTCGCTCAGGTCAGCATGGATTAACTTTGATTTGTGGTAAAGGACGCTCATATAGTCCACGACCTTGTCAAGCAGATCAGCCGGATTCCCAATTTCATCCGCGACATCCTTTAGCAAAGGTGCTGGAATTTCATCCTTTCCGATGAATTCCATAACCAAGACATTCCTTTCTACCACTATAGGTTTTGGAACCCTAACTCCGGCATCATACGCCCTACTCAGATTTCGCAATTCTTTTCGAGCCCAAGCGATCACAATGTCTTTTTTGCCATGTCTTATGTTTCTGAACCTAGGATCACCTATCAAATATTCCTGCATCGCCTTGAAGTCACTGGTGGATATCCTGTATATCTTGATGGCAAGCTCGATCTCTTTACCGAGGGCATGAAAAACGTTCGCCTCTTTTCCCGTACTAACTACTCCACCCATTGCCTTGATAATATCTTTGCTAGCAAGTCTGTATAGTGCTTTGAGCGTGGGAACGTCAAATACGTCACCCAATACCTTCAGATCCTCAGAATCTTTTACCCTTCTCCTTAGTCGTTCAATCTCTTCGTCAAACCTTCGAATATCTTTCATGCTTTGCTTTTTAAGTAGCCTCTACGCTCCAACCAATCTGCCTGCGGAGAGGTATATCTCCAAATCACATCCGCTTTTTCATCTTGAAAGTCCCAAGGCACGATGATTACGATATCCCCTCTTCGTATCCATATCCGCTTTTTCATCTTGCCCGGTATTCTTCCTAGCCTAGTTTTTCCATCCAAGCACCTAACGCTCAATCGATTGGCACCGAGCATGTTATCCACGATGCCCAATATCTCTCTACCCCTAGGAATTCGCACACGTATAATTTCCTCCCCTTGATTCAAATTAACACCTCTCGTACCGGATCTAGGATCTTATTTATGTATCCTATTGCAGCATTCTTCATGTCTAATGGATGTAATGTACAGGAAATGAAATCCTTCTCCAGAGACTCATAGGACATATAATTTAAGTCACCTCCAAACTTATCCGGACGTTTGATTGTGACCTCCGAGAACCTAGGAAAGATGTGATATCTAAACAAGTGCAATATTGGATTATTCTCCACTTCCATCGGACAAAAAGCATCACTGATCTTTTGTTTGACTTGATCCTGGGAGTCGTCAACTGAAATGTAATTCTCCTTTGATGAACTCATCTTTGACCCATCTAGTCCAACTAAAATCGGTGTATGTATACATATCGGTGCTCTTAGCCCAAGTTTTGGCATTACATCTCTGGCGAGCATATGAATCTTACGTTGATCCATGCCACCTACTGCAACATCTATATCAAGCTCAATCATATCTGCCACCTGCAATATGGGGTATATCACGTTAGAGGTTTTCATGTTTTCTGGGTCCCGAGCTATCATTTTCATACTCCTTATGGCTCTTTTTTCCGTTATATGGCTCATTAGCCTATGGCTCAGCATCTGGTACTCAGGAGTCATTTGAAAGCCATCTTTGTTGGAGAGATCACATCCATCTGAGCCGCCGAGCACAAAAGTCGTCTTATTTGGGTCGAGCCCCATCGCAACGAATACCTCTTTATTCTCCTTTGCCATTCTCCGGATCTCTTCAAATTCTCCTTTTTCGTTCAAATATGCGTGGAGATCTGCCAAAAGTACTATGATTTTAAATCCAGCATTTTGAAGATCTAGTAGTTTATTTATTGTGAGAACATGCCCCATGTGTATTTTTCCAGAAGGCTCATATCCCACATATGCAGTTAGACGTTTATCGGACTCGATTAAATCCCTCAGTCCATCCAACGTAACGATTTCTTCCGCATTTCTTGTTACCAAAGACAATCTATCCATCTACCTCAAAAAGGATTGCAATCGTTTTAATGTTTTGCTTCCGTTGAATGATTAAAATATGCTAACTTATTGTTGGCGTATGTACTGTCTGTAGGATACAATAAAATAATTCGACGAAGGAAATTTTAGCGAAGATTTTTATTTCGCTGTTAGGAGATAGTGCGAATGAAAGGGCATATCAGTCACTTTCCCACAGATTTCGGTAATCCTATATATCTTGGTGTTTTGTCCATATAATTTGCATACTCTTGGCCGAATCTTTCTATATTTAGCTTTTCTTCATTTAGTATACCAAAATGACTTATGGTGATATATAAGACGAAGTAACCCCACAGGCCTGCATATATAAGTGATGAAGGACTCCATCCTATTACAATAGTGCCAAGGAGACAAATTATGCTGGCCAAGACATGGGAGTTTCTGCTAACTTTATAGATACCCCAATCCACAACAGCCTTATTTTTCTCTTGATGATCTCTCATAGCGATGTACCCTAGGGCATAAACTGTTTCTCCAGAGAAAATAATTGCAAACCCAATCCAGAAAGCCAGATTAATACTAAAGGTGACAAACCATGTCAATACCCACCCCACTATAAAAGTTATCCAAAAAGACACCATCCAGGACTTATTTGGGCCCGGACCTCTCATCCTATTTGCCCTTATGACTCCAAAAAGAAGCCCACTGATAACAAACCATGAGATGTTCACGAAGAAGAGCCTAAAATACCAAGCCGTTTCCATCATTTTTATTTATTTCCTTTCTTGAATAGAATAATATTAATCCGTTGTTTTTATATTTTATCCTGAAGTTAGCATTGCATATATCTCTGATTAAACGAAATTCTTGTTCGTTTCTTTTAATCCTATTATTTTGAGTTAAAATTAATTTTTATTGATTTGAAGTTGATAGATAGAGTCTAGAATTACTTTAGAAACTAAAACTTAAAAACTAAAAAGCTCCATCTTTACCCATATGATCGAAGTCGAAATCAAGTTGCCATTGAAAGATCAAGAAGGGGCAAGGAACAAGGTAAAGAAGTTAGGTGCAAACCTCGTTGGAGCTGAAAAACAGATCGACATATATTATAATGCGCCCCATCGCAATTTAGCCGAGACCGACGAGGCACTACGTATCCGTTTCGGCAAAGACGCATCTCTTACATACAAAGGGCCAAAGCTGGACAAAATAAGCAAGACCCGCGAAGAGATAGTGGCGCCAATTGCAGATGCAGACAAAACTAGTGCGATTCTCAAAGTGATCGGCTTCGATGAAGTTGCAAAGGTCACCAAGCATAGGGAAACATATCAATTGGATGATTTTATAATAACTATAGATTGTCTATTCGACTTGGGAACTTTTATGGAGATAGAAACTGCAGTGCCAGAAGGTGAGGACTATCGGTCCGCACAAGAACGTGTTTTTGATTTATTGGATCGTTTGGGGTTGAGAAAAGAGGATACTGTACGTGAATCATATTTGGAACTCATCTTAGATCGATGAGTTCTGTTTTTATCTCTTTGTTTATGGTGACGATGGCTGCAAATCCTTTCGAGGCAGGTCCTGGATTGACGACCAATGTATCTCCAACCTTTTGAGTACCACGGGCCTCATGTATATGTCCACATATGACCAAATCCACATAATCCAATATCTCTCTTATTGCCTTGCTGCCGACATTTCCGTTCGCTGTGAAATCCAGCGTATTTCTTGGCGGGGCATGAGACAATAAAACCGTTCTACCATCTATTTTTTCCATAAGCCTTGATATTATCTCTTCCATCTCTTCTTCAGAGAACTCAAAAGGCGTTCCGAAGGGGGTTATATTTGAACCTCCAAGTCCAATGAAAGTTGTATCACCTAGTTTGAGAGCGGAATCATGGAGGCTTTTCGCGCCAGAGTTTTGTATGGCCTGCAGTACACTTCTGGGATCACAATTGCCTGGAACTGCCATCACATTTTTACAGCTTGCGGCTAAAATATCCAGAATCTCCTTGGCTTTTTCATCAGGACCAAAATTGGTTATATCTCCTGCAACAAGGATTGCATCTACTTCTCCTGCACCACTCAAAATTGATTCGATCCTCGAGAAATTTCCATGTATATCTGCTATGGCTAGTATTTTCATGTCAGCCCAATTTCTCTCTGGCAAAGATATATCTTTTGACCGTTAAACGTTATCTTTGATTAAGGTTTTCTAATTCCCATTTGGTTTCTAAAACTTTTTTTTCAAAGTGGAACGTATTGCTATAACTTTCCAAGCTTATCAGAAGTTCTGAAAGGAATCTTAATGAAGACGATGTCTAAACCAGATAAGCCCATTAACTGAGTTCAATATCACATTTTTCAATATTTTTTATTTGGCTTGATACCAGATATTTTTATACTTATAACCGAACTTGAAACTTCCTTCATTTTTTCAGGCGTTATTTCCAAATTCTCGATGATTGATTTTGAAGTTGAATCATTAAACAGAGACTCTAGAGGGAAAGAGGTCTCATCAATTATCCCGATGTCTTGAAATCCTACCCTTTTTATATCTTCTATGTATTCATTCCTCATCATTGCTCCAGAAAGACAACCGATATATGCCTCAACTGATTTCTTTATAAAATCTGGAAGCTCCTTTAACAAAACTATATCCGATATCATCAGCCTTCCATCTGGCTTTAGCACCCTGAAAGCTTCCCTGAAGACCCGTTCTTTATCAGGCGAGAGGTTGATCACGCAGTTGGAGATAACCACATCGACAGAGTTGTCAGCAACTGGCAGATTTTCAATCTCCCCAAGCCTGAACTCCACATTTTCATGGTTACTTTTCTTAGCGTTTTTTCTTGCCTTTTCTACCATCTCTGGAGTCATATCTACGCCAATAACTCTTCCTTTTTTACCAACTTTGTTGGCAGCAAGAAAACAGTCGAATCCTGCACCTGAACCGAGATCAAGAACGATCTCGCTTTCTTTTAAAGAGGCAATATCAACAGGATTCCCACAACCAAGGCCCAAATTTGAATTTTCTGGAACTGCTTTAAGGTCTTCATCGGTATATCCTATCTTCTTACTAATATCTTGGGCCAAATCAGCGTTACCACAGCACGAATTCGCGGGAATACAACATGGACTATTCTGCTTCGCAATCTTGGCATAGCCTTCTCTTACGACTTTCTTTATTTCTTCTCCTCTCATTTTAATCGCATCTCATCCCTAGCTATTTTTTTTTATATCTTTATAAAATCCTAAAAGTAGCAATAATTTCTATCTACCTATCTATTCTCTCTGAAGCATATATTTTTGTTTATTCTATTTTGTGTTTTATTTTATAAAATCTTTATCCATAGCATATTTTTAGAAACTATAATCGAATTGTATAAATATCGCTTTTATATAGTATAGTATATCAAGATAGTGTATCAAGGAAAGGACACCAAGATGAAAAGAAAAATAATCAAGATTGATGAAACAAAATGTAATGGGTGCGGCTTATGTATTCCTAATTGTCCGGAAGGTGCATTACAGATAATAGATGATAAAGCTCGTTTAATTAGTGATTTATTCTGTGACGGTCTTGGTGCATGCATTGGGCATTGTCCGCAGGGTGCCATCACTACAGAAGAAAGAGAAGCCAAGTCCTATGATGAGAGAAAGGTTATGGAAAACATCGTAAAGGCTGGGAAGAACACGATTATTGCGCACCTAAAGCACCTAAAAGATCACGGTGAAATTAGATACCTTAATGAAGCTCTCGAAGTTTTAAAAGAAAAGGGAATTGAAATAAACATTGGAGAGGAAAACAAAATTAAAGATTTACCATGTGGCTGCCCAGGTGCGGCACCAAGAGAACTAAAGAAAGAGGTAGACACATCAAATAATGCAGAGCAAACTTCTGCGTTAAGGCAATGGCCTGTTCAACTACGCTTATTACCAACACAAGCCTCTTTCTTTGAAAACTCCCATCTGTTAGTTACTGCGGACTGTGTTCCTTTTGCTAATGCAAATTTTCATTCAAATCTATTGAATGGAAAATCGTTAGTGGTCGGCTGTCCCAAACTTGATGACATTGAAGCCTACCAAGAAAAATTAACTGAAATCTTCAGGAATAACGATATAAAAAGCGTAACAGTTGCCATAATGGAGGTCCCGTGCTGTAGCGGATTATATGCTGCTGTAGAAAAAGCAGTAAAGGATGCGGACAAAAGCATTCCGATAATTAAAAAAGTTATTAAAATAAACGGCGAGGATGTTTAGGGTGTAAATGTTTGAAGGACTGGAAATCTCCTTTTTTTTAAAAAATAAGAAATGGAAATTTCAGTGAATTTAATATATGTAACTAATCGAAGCCGTGCTAAGCACGATTTGTGTGAATCATAGCCTCCTACAAGCACCGTGTTATCTGCCGTTTAGGGTTCAAGCGAACTAGAAAACCAATTTTTATCATTCAAAATCGGCGTATATTCCTCCAAAATTTATACCTGAAATAGTTTTTCCTTTATATTTTTCTATTAAATCGTTTTTGTCTTTTTCAAGAGTTGAACTTGTCATGCCCTCACTCAATTCCAAATATGTCTCTATTAACGCAGCAAGAGAATCGGTTGCTTTAACAATCTCTCCGTCTCTTGGATTGTACTTATCCTCATTAAAATGCTCGCTAATTTCATCGGAGGTTTTTTCTTCTGTTTTTCCGTTTATAGTCACAATACTTTTGAATTCGTGCTCGGTAAACATTTTCATTTCTGAATTCCATGCTTCAGGAATTAATTTATATATCTTTTTTTCCATCTCTTCCTTCTCGTATTCTTTAATCAAAGAATCAAGTCCGCTAAAAGATTTTTTAACCGGATGACTTATGTCCCTAGTAAGAACTTCTGGTAGGTCATGAAATAATCCCGTAAAATAATTATTGATGCATCTTTTTCTGCATGCATCTGTTTCCAATGAAAACAAATAACTTAACATAGCAACGATTAGCATGTGACCGAGCACAGATGTCTCGTGAATCCTGCGCAAATGACTCCACCTTACTTGAAATCTAAGCTCACCACATAAGTCAACAAAATTCTTTAATTTGGAGTATAATGATATCTTGCGCATCCCCTCTAAATCATAGTATTTTTCCTGTCTTGCTTGTAAATCACTTTTTATTTCTGCGATTTCGTATCCATTCGGATTCGTACGTTCAATTATGTCAAACTCCCACTTGGTAGCATAAGAATGAGCTGCACTCAAAATTCTTTTATTCAAATTTTTTTCACTTGGATCTGATATGTACTCTTGGAATTTCTTGTAAAAATTATTGCCTAAAGGAGATATGATGTGTTCTATCTCATCATAAACCCAATCGTTTAACTTTTTGTACTTCTCTGGATCTTTTTTTATTTTGTCAAATATTTGAGGTTTCAAATCAGTAACAGTGAGACGCTGTAAAAATTCAAAAATACCTCCTTCTATAACCTCTATCCAATCAAAACCTTTGCTATTATTCTCATCCTCGTATTTACCTAACAGACATGCTATTATCATTTTATGTGCCTGTTTATCCAATTCTCTTAGTTCTACAGGACATATTTTATCGTTCCACCTTTGCATATCTGTAGCGTCAAAAATTTTTAATAGGAATGGTTTTCTGATCATAAGCCTTTACCCCAAATTGGTTTTATATACGAACTATTTCTTCGGTTTCATCTCATTATAGCCGAATTATCTAAAGAGATTTTTATCTTGATATATTTATTATCTGTTCTCTAAATATGGGTAATACTCATCCGGATTATATACCCAGACCACCCCTTACAAACATAACTCCCCATGAAAGAGTGATTAATCCCATCATTGTTGTGCTGACTTGTATTGTGGTCTCTCCAAGAAATCGGAGTAATTTTGCTGCACTATATAAAAGAATCCCAGTTAAAGCAAGCACCAGTGTAACGGCAATACCTGTTGTAAGAAGACCGTAATCACTAACTGATATTATTATCGTTGTTATGGCAGCAGGTCCTGACAATAATGGAGTGCCAATAATTACCGCGACTCCACTTATAGATTTGTTATCACCTTTACTTATCTCTGTAATCGGTATGCCAAGTACCATTTTGACTCCGAGTAATCCAAGGATAATCCCGCCCGCTACCTTGAAATCATCAAGATTCGTGTTAAATAAATTTAGTAATCTTATGCCTGAAAAGAGAACTGCTATCGATATGATACTTGCCACTAAAATTGCCAATGTTGCGGTTTTAAAACGCTCTTCTTTATCCATATTTTTCGTAGCATTTAAAAAAAAGGGAATACTAAGCAGAGGATCATAAATGACAAAGAATAGAATTATTAAACCAATTAAATTTCCAATCATATTACCCTCCTCGTTATCATATCCTTTTTTTTTCCAAATTTAAAATAGTTATTATCTTACTTGTTTTATTAAGACTAATCGTTTAAGATTAATCACTACACTACCAATATAGATGATTATTGTGGTTTTTTAATTAACATATCTAAGATGTCTTAGTATTTTTTAGTCCAAATAACTAATGGTGGGTAATCTATTAAATCCCAAATAAATAGAGGTATATTTATCTCTTTGAGTTTTATTAATTAAATATGGGACAATGGAAAGGAGGTAAGGTAAAAAAGAACCCATGCCAAATAATAGAATACCTCAGGCTTTTAAGGCGATCTCGATAGGAACCGAACTTGCAATCTCTGTGCTTGGAGGAGGATTCCTGGGTTACTTTATAGGAAGGGTGTTCGGGGAAACATGGGCTGCTATCGGATTGAGCATGGGCATTATTCTAGGATTCATCGGTGGCATGTATAGCATTATCAAAAGGTTTTGGTGATTTTAATAGTTTGATTTCAAAAGTAAAAAGGAGGTGAACAATGAAAATAGAGATGGCAAGATGGACTATTTCGATGAACGACTATGATAACTACAAGATTCGATATAACAGAGGTGATGGTCATTTTGAGGACTTCGTTGAAATATATCCGGAGCACATGATTGAGCTGGTTGAACTTCTAAAGGAATACGAGCCAAAAATCAAAAAACATATAGCGGATGAGAAAGGTGGAGTGCATTAAGTGCTATAGGACATATCATATGTCACCTGATCTGAAATTTCTCACAAGTCTTGTTACATTTTCGGGATATCTCATTCTCTAGTCTCGCATAACCTCGACATACCCTTCTGTTCCATTTACCAATACCATGTCACCATCATGGATTACGTCCAGTGGATTGGTCTGCAAACAATCCACCAAGGGGATGTCAGATATTATGGCTCCCACTGCAACTATTGCTTCTGATGCGATGTTGATCATCGCACATGGTGCAACCCCATTCTTCATGAGCTGATATAAAACGTATGAACCCACTGTTGAACCTTTTCCATTCGGAAAGACCAAAACGCGATTTGCCACTATCTCTGAAAATAGCTCATTATCCCTTTCAATAATTCTTCCACTAATTGGATCGATGTCGCCCAAAAAAGATATAGGCTGAGAGGTTACCAATGCCTTTCCACTTGCAATGCCCCTTGATATAGCTCGTCCTTTAACTTTCATTTAATCACAAGCAGCTTCTATGCAATCCTTTGTATTAGCAAATATGGCTTCAACACCGCATAAACTTGGCACATATTTTAGAGCTTTGCCGGAGTTCACCATCATTTTCTCAAAACGCTCACTTGCTGGCGAAACAACCATACACGTATCGCATATTATTTTGGCCCCACTTTTTTCGATCGCCCTCACCAGATCTGGATTTTGCTCCTTGATCCAACGCGAGGTGCAAATCCAAAGATCGGTGGTCACACTCCTACCAGAGAGCAGTCTTGAGATGTGCTTCAATTCATCTGTTGAACAGTGCGGGCATCCCAGAGCGATGATGTCTGGTCCAGACCCTTTTTCATATATTTCCTTGATGTCATCTAATTCCAGCGAGATACGCTCTATCGGGCGATCAAAATTCTTAGACTCTGGTGTAATCCCCTCCACGTGATATAATGCCACCGCTCCCGAGGCTGCCATTGCCGCCCCAAGTGCCTTGAGTTCGTCATATGTTGGTATCGAGCCCAACTCGAACAATGGAATTTTATCTCTCAGCATCTCGCCCACCATGTATCCAAGTGCACCATAATCTGAGTCCTTTAGATTACCTCTTACTTGGATCAACACATCTGGAGACCTATTTTCATTCAAGTGAAGCCCGTAGCAAGGCGTTTTTCCGATAAGTGCAGCCGCCAGGGCACTGGGTCCTCCTTCTCTGTTAGTTCTGGCACCTAGAACAGAATTTACATATGCTACCGCTGAGGATTCTGCCCATGCGAGATGCCCTCCAAATTTTGGCGGATTGGTATAATAGGGCGTACACGTACACCCCAGAGTTATCCCCAATCGCTCATATACTCGTAATATTTCTTCTTGTTTCTCAGCAAACTTCGCAGGTATGCCCATGTCCTTCCATTTCTCTCTGTCCATGCCAGCAGGATTCAGCATCGATGGAACTTTGACCCTAGCATCTAGGTCTGAAATCCATTCCAGACCAGCATCTCCAATGGTCTTATATGAGACCCCAGATATCTGTGCACTTTCGACAGGAATCAAAGAGTCGGCACCGTAAATATCACCTAGCGAGACTAAGATTTCCATGGCTTTTTGCTTAGTCGCACCTAATTCACCTTTGTAAATAGTCTCTTCCTCTCTTGTCAGATGCATTCTAACCTCGCCTCGATCTCGATCTCAGAAAACCCTCTCAAATCTCTCAGGGTTTTCAAGTGTCTTGGTAGCATCGATGCCTACTTTAGTGGATACCCCATCCGACGTACAACACGGGTCCAGAGATGATCCCCGTACGTTAGGAAGTATAAGGATGTCTCGATCTCCTCTAACGCGGGTTGCTACCGCATATTCCAATTCTCTTGGATCGAATATATCTATATCATCATCTACGATTAACACGTGCTTTAGGCTGGTGTGTGCCGCAAAAGCCATCATTATGGCCTTTTTGCCATCGCTCTCATTCTTCTTCTTGATCTGAACGACGGCATGGAGATAGCCGCACCCCCCCTCCGTTAGCACGACATTTTTCACCTTAGTTACGCTTCCGATAGCCTTGTACATGCCAGGCTCATAGGGTACCCCCATCAATAGGCGATGCTCGTTTCCCGAAGGGATTATGCCATGATATATGGGGTCAGAGCGATGCATCATCCTAGTCAGATCTATCACTGGCTCCTCGCGAACGATATCATAGGTGCCGGTTATGTCTACAAATGGGCCTTCTTTTGCCCTCTTCGTTGGATGCATATATCCCTCAAGCACTATTTCGGCATCTGGCACTTCCACCCCGTTCTCGCATCTCATGAGCTTGATGGGTTCGCCTTTTAGTGCAGAAGCATAGTTAAATTCCTTTCCTACAGGAACCCTCGTGCAAGAAGCGAATAACGTGACGGGGTCCATTCCAATTGCTATCGCCACTGGCAGTGGTTCACCCCTCTGGGCTGCTTTTTGATGCATGGTGTATGTGTGACGTGGTGGTACCAACCTTGCTACCAATTCAGTCTTGCTCAGAACCATTAACCTATGGATGGATGCATTCTGAACGTCATCCAATCTCGAAACCATCACACCTGCAGTTATGTATGGATGTTCCCCCTTAAAATGGGTCATTATCGGCAGCTTGGAAAGATCTGGTTTGCTTATTTCATCCAAGCACATATCATCGTCTGTAATGATCACTTTGCCGCCTTTGATCTTTGAGAGTTTCTTCGCTATCTCATTTTTTGGAATTTTCAACGCTTTGGCAAGGATATCACGTGATCCCAATAGGTTCATCACGACCTTTGATCCATTCACATCATGGAAAAGAGTGGCACAACCTCTCTTCGCAATTGCTGCTGCCTCTAGTTTGGGTGACACCCTATCAGGAACTTCAACCAGCAAACCGTCTCCAGCGATCTGGTTTATGAACTCCCTAAAACTCAAGTGCCCCACCTCTCAGATAGTTCGTGCTCCATTCCCAAGAGGTCTAGGATGCGTCCAACTATAATATCTATTATATCTGAAGTTGTCTCGGGCCGTGAGTAAAAGCTTGGACAGGCAGGCATGACCATCGCACCTGCTCGTTTTATTTTTAACATATTCTCCATATGGACTAAGCTTAGGGGGGTTTCCCTTGGCACTAAAATCAATTTTCTACCTTCTTTCAAACATATATCTCCCACTCGAGTGATCAATGTAGAAGAGATGCCATTTGCAATCGATCCAAGTGTTTTCATGCTGCATGGTGCGATCACCGCTGCTTCAAATTGATAAGAGCCACTGGCGATCACCGCTGCCAAGTCATCTGGTTCATGTACATGTGATGCAAGCCGCATGACATCCTTTATATCATACTCCGTTTCAATTTTCAAGATCAATTTGGCACTCTCTGATATGATGAGATGTGTTTCTGCCCTATTGCGCAGCACCTCTAGCAACCTTACACCATATTGCACTCCAGAGGCGCCACTTATCCCCACAACTATCTCATTCAACAAGATAATTCCTCGCTATTTTCTCTACTTTTACCCTATGTTCTTCTGGTGTGTACACGCCTAACTTCCAATTATCCCATTGCGCTTCCACCAATATACGCACGAGATGTGAAGCCTCATCTAAACGCTTCATTTCATCGTTGATCAGTATTCTCGACCTACCTTCGGCGACCTCTGGACGCTTTGGAATGTCTAACAAAACATAGCCCTCTGGAAGTCCTGCCTCTATCGCTATCTCTCTCTCAATTTTTTTGTACTGGCTGCCGAACTCCTGTATTCTCTCTATGTCCACTGAATCCTTTCCAATATAAATTGCTCTTTTGAACAATCTGCGTTGGTCCATTCGCTCTGCTATATCACGCGGATATCCCTTTGAGCTTCTTAGTGCAGTCATCAACTCATAGTCGTCCATCTTTCTTAACATATCTGGTTCCAGCCCAGCCTTTATAAGCTCCTCAGCGGCGTGTGAAAGCATTGCCTCACCGATCCTGCTCACATGATGGAAATATACAGTGGGGTGCATCAGAAATCGGGATACAAGAAAGGATTCTGCAGTCTGCAATCCGCCTTCTTTGACCACCAGCCATTCGTCCCGTAGCTCCATTTCGTATATCAATCGCAAATAGTCGATGACTCCGTATGCAACACCAGTATAATAGGCATCCCTTACCAGATAATCCATTCTGTCAGCATCGAGTTCGCTGTTTATCAGCTGTCCAAGTGGTGTTTCGCCCAGTATGAGTTTTGAGATGATCGACGGATCGAGTGAGTGTGCTTCCAAAATATCTGCAATTCCACCCATCATAAGATCGTTCACATCATCGTGATTTTTGCCTGTGTAGCTCTCCAAGAGATCTTCCGTGGAATGTGAGAACGGTCCATGCCCAATATCATGTAGCAATGCAGCTGCCCGAACTTCGTCTCGTTCCTTACCAGCGATGCCTAAGTGATCCAAGAGCCGATCCACCAAATGTAGTGTGCCAAGCGAGTGTTCGAATCTGGTATGGTTAGCGCCCGGATAGACAAAAGTTGATAGGCCAAGTTGTCGAATGCGCCTTAGGCGTTGTACCTCTGGTGTGTCGATAAGTTCTAGTGCGAACCCATCCAATAATATGTAACCATGGACGGGATCCTTAACTACTTTCATCAATTATAAATGGTGCTTAATATTATAACGTTTTTCTGATGGTGAGGTTTTTTTTTCAAAAATATTAAACCTATTAACATCCAACTTAAAAAGGTGAAGTGGCTTAACAAAATCTTTGACAGAGAAAAAATACCAACCACAATCGACTTCGATGAAATAGTTGCTTGGCTAGACACAGCATCGGGAGCATTGTTTCCTAGCTTGAGCACAACTGCCAGCAGGTTATATGGGGAAATAGAGGATTTACGGGATAGAATTAAGCAAAATATCTCCGAGCTTCGGGATGCCGAGCCAGCTGAGAATATACCTGGTCCTATCAAAAAATCGGGATTGAACACTCGTGATAAGATGGTTAAACGTCTCAATCACATGGTCGAAAAGATGTCGATCCCGACTCGAACCGATTATAAAACGGTTTTATCCCTCCATAGGATGATGACATCAAGCATGGAATTTGCACTGGCGATCCCACAGAAGAACATCTATTGTAGTAGGTCACTATTTCCTGATGAGGTTGAGAGTATCATCTCAAATCTCGATCGACTGAAAACCATTCTTAACCAACTCATTGTAGCTCTAGGGGGGAAAGAAAGTCAGATCATGAATCTGGAGAAGGTTCCAGAGATAGTACGAAGTGTCAAAGATATCAAATCCACAATAGAGAAAGAAAAAGAGATGTTCAGCGATCTAGAAGAGGATGTACTCGCGCTCGAAAAGAGAATCGAAGCGGATGAGGAAAAAATGAGGATACTTGAAGAAGGGGAAGATTGGATGCTGTTCAAAGAGCTCGGAACCGAATTATCTTCATTAGAAAAAGAGTTGAACATGTTCGAAGCGGATTTGGCCAGGCTTCTCTCACCGATTGACAAGGCGCTCAAACTCTTGAAGAAACAGGATGAAACTGGGCGGCATACACTCGCTATTGAAGATAGAAGGGTGCTATCCTCGATATTATCTTCGCCGATTCGTGCGCTAGATGAGAATGTCGACGATTTTCTTCGCACTCTACGGAATATCATCAAAGGAAATGTCCTCTCTCTAAAGGGTGGAAAGCGAGATAAGACATTGAAATGGATAGAACATCTGTTAAATGCTAAAATATTTTCTATCAGGGAGAGGCGCAATATTCTGCAGTCAAATATAGGGAAGACTAAAGATCAGCTTTCAGGACTAACAATATTAAAAGATAGAAGGGAGACCGAACGATCGATAATTTCAGCCAAGGGGCAACTCGCTCGATTACAAGAAGAGACGGCTCGCTCTAAAAAGCACATAGATTCGTTGGAAAAGAACCTCGCTGGTGAAATAAGGTTATTATTAAAGGCTCTAGAGGATATTGCGGGCAAGAAGATTGATGTTAATTTGAGCTAGGTCAGAGTCTGTGAAAGACTCAAACATTTTGAGACGTTCTTCAGTCTTAGAAGCGTTGGTAAGGTTTTGGGGGCAAGAGAAGAAGAAAATGATTTTTCTATGCTGTAGAATTTTCGGTTGTTAGCTTCAACAAAACTGCCTAACCTATGGGGCTAAGGCCTCTCACACACCGCATTTTTAACAGAACCGGTTAGGAAAAGATTTATGCTCGTTCAGATGGAGGGTTTCTACAAGGCCAAAAAAATATATCCCTTTCAAAGGGTGAGGCAGATGAAAAACAAAATCGAAAAGCTTTGTGCTTTGTTTATAATTTTTGCAGTTGGATTCAGTTCACTTAACGGTATAGCTATCGCAGCGAATAATCAAGTGAACCCAACGGGTGATTCCCCGGATAAAATGTTGAATAATACCTTACCTGTGTTTACAGCGGCAATACCGACTATAGCATCAGAATTATCGAATACAATAATAACCACAGACGTATCCTTTGCATCTAAAACAAAAAGTATCTTGCAAATAGAAAATGTTAAATCAAATCTCACATATGCACAAAAAAAACTCAGCACTGATCTTCTTCAACTAGTCAACAGTAGTTTTCTACCTGAGGGACAAAACAGAGAAAATCTTGAAATGCAGATGAAACGTTTAGGGCAGTTCCGCCCAGCGAGTTCCGTCTCTCTCGTAAGTGACGGCAGAGTAGCAGATGATTTGGTTTACGTCTATATATATCTCAAGCCATTCGGAGGAACGCAAACCATTGAGCCCTATGTGTGGGAAATCACCGACAGGGACGAGGAAAATCACCTTGCTGTTGCGTGGGTGGAAGTGGAAGATTTGGAGACGTTGGCCTCTCAGGAGTCGGTGCGGACCATCCGGACGGTTATGCCGCCGTTGGTGAGGATCGGCTCTGTCACTACTGAAGGAGATGCCATTCATCGCACTGCAGATGTGCGTGCAAACCACTCGCAAAGCGGCTCAGGTATGAGGATCGGAATCATCTCAGATGGTGTTGATCATCTGGTGGATGCTCAAATTTCTGGCGATCTGCCTGCAGGCTTGACCGTGCTGAGCAACACGCAGGGTGGTGACGAAGGAACTGCCATGCTCGAAATTGTGCACGACATGGTACCCGGTGCAGACCTCTATTTCCACGATTGTGGTGCCAACACGGTTGCCTTTAATGCTGCTATTGATGATCTTGTGGCTGCGGGGTGCGACGTCGTCTGCGACGACATTGGCTGGATTACACAACCCTTTTTTGAAGACGGCACAGGTACAGTTGCTTCACACCTCGCTTCAGTGCTTGCCAGTAATGACATCATTTACGTTTCTTCCGCTGGCAATGCAGGTAATAAACATTACCAGGACGACTATTATCCAATATCTGGTTCTACGCAGCACGATTTTAGCCATGGTGGAACAACACCATATCTATACTTGCAGATGCAGGCGGGTGGCAGTGTGAGGATTGTTCTTCAGTGGAGCGATCAGTTTGGATTTTCTGGAAATGACTATGACCTTGGATTGTACAGTTTTAATACTGCTTCGTACGTCGCTGCAAGCGTGAATATGCAAGATGGCAATGATAATCCTTTAGAATTTATTAGTTATACCGTACCGGGGGGTACAGCCACAGGCGATTATGCCATCGTTGTGGATAAATATAGTGGTGTTGGAAAAACACTTGAAGTTTTCATTTATTCTGGACCTGGGTGTGGCGTTTACACCAACAATATCGATCCTGTCGATTCGATCTTTGGTCATCCCGCTGTGCCTAACGCTATCGCTGTGGGAGCGATAGATGCCAACGATCCAGGCAACGACGATATTGAGCCTTTCTCCTCTCAGGGCCCAGTAACAATCAGTTATCCTACGCCGGTAAGCCGACCCAAACCTGACATCTGTGGAATCGATGGAGTGGCTATAACAGGAGCGGGCGGTTTCTACGTTCCTTTTTATGGAACCAGCGCGGCTGCACCACACATTGCCGCCATTGCAGCCCAGATGTGGGGGGCATTTCCCGACAAAACTGCTAATGAAATCCGTACCGTGTTGTACTCCTCAACAGTGGATTTAGGCGGTGCGGGATATGACAGCGTTTTCGGATACGGCAGGTCTGACGCACTTGAAGCATTTGAGTCAATCGTTCCGCCAACCATCACGGCATTCAATCCATCATCACCTGTTAGTGATGTAGAAGGGGCGACTAGGGAATTCAACCTCACCACTGACCAAACCGTCACTGCGATCTGGCTAATCAATGGCACGATCGACCAGACAAACACAAGCGTAACCTTTGCATCATACACAAACACCAGTGCGAAGCTTGGCGTCTGGAATGTCTCGGCCATAACAACCAATACAAACGGCACAGCTATGCAGACATGGATATGGGATGTAACACTGTCACTGCTAAAACTCAACATCATAAATGCACAAACAGACAAATCCGCTTACGACTTAAACGAAAACGTCACAATCTCCTGCATTGTTCAAAACGAAACTGGAGCGAATACCACCGCAGATAATGTAACGGCTGAGATTACAAAGCCAGACAGTTCGATTGAATGGATTGCATTATCAGAAGGTTTGACTGGAAACTACAATGGAACTTTCACGAATACTTCTTTAGCTGGAGCTTATAATGTGGCGATATATGCGAATAAGACTGGATACGTTAATGATACAGCAGAGCTGAGTTTTGTGATTATTTCTGGTCTACGGGTAATAACGGTTAATGACGACGGCGGTGCAGACTATACTTCTATTCAGGATGCTATTAACAATGCAAGTGATGGCGATTCAATCGAAGTGTGGAACGGGACTTACAATGAGAATGTGGATGTGAACAAGCGATTAACGATATATTCGAGGGGCGGTGCGGATGTTACAATTGTGCAGGCATTGAGTTCAGATGACCATGTCTTCAATGTAACCGCAGATTACGTAAACCTAAGCGGTTTCACGGTTAAGGGAGCAAGCAGTTCTGGTAAAAGCGGAATATATCTTGGAATAGACGTAGACCACTGTAATATCACAGACAATAAGGCGTTAGACAACGGCTATGGCATCTACCTATCTCATTCAAGCAATAATACAATATCAAACAACAACGCCTCGAATAACGACGAGGGGATATACCTCTGGTATTCCGGCAACAACATCGTATCAAAAAACACAGCATATAACAACTGGTGTGGAATTGAACTCGGGCATTCCAGCAACAACACTGTATCAAGCAACATAGCTAACTCGAACAACTATTATGGAATTCGAATTTGGTCTTCCGGTAGCAACACAGTATCAAACAATACAGCTAACTCGAACAGTGACTGTGGGATTCGACTCTGGTATTCTGGTAGCAATATAATATCAAGCAATACTGCCAACAATAACAACGTCTATGGGATCTATCTCTGGTCCTCCAGCAACAACAACAGCATCTACAACAACTACTTCAACAACATGAATAATGCCTATGACGATGGAAACAACATCTGGAACATCAGTAAAACGTTAGGAACAAACATAATCGGCGGACCCTATCTTGGAGGGAACTATTGGTCAGATTATGCTGGCTTTGATATAAACGGAGACGGTCTTGGGGATAATTTACTCCCATACACTTCTTCTGGAACCATACAAAACGGAGGAGATTATTTACCACTGGTTTCAGTTGGTGTAGCACCACCAACGATCTTATCTTTCTTCCCGCCTTCACCCGTGAGCGATATCGAAGGTTCAACAAGAACGTTCAACATCTCAATTAATCAATCAGTCAATGTAAGCTGGCAGATAAATGGAACTGAGGTTCAAACAAACGAAAGCCTAACAGAAGCATCCTATACGAATATGAGTGCAGTTTTTGGCACATGGAATATATCGGCGGTTGCCTCAAACGAAAACGGAACCGATATGAAGACGTGGATCTGGAATGTAACTGATTCCGATCCAACAGCCGATTTCACGGGCACTCCAACATCCGGACCCGAGCCTTTGACTGTGAACTTTACTGATGCCTCAACATCATACGATGGCATCATATCCTGGCTCTGGGAATTTGGAGATGGAACGAATAGCACGGAACAGAACCCAACTCACGATTATGCTCAAGAAGGCGTTTACACCGTTTCATTGACGGTCACAGAGGCAGATACAGACAGCGATGTAGAGACAAAGCTTGGCCATATCACTGTATTAAATACGGATCCGATTGCTGAATTCTCAGCCATACCAAAGATCGGATTTAAACCATTGGCGGTAAACTTCACCGACTTGTCAAGCTCTTATGATGGCATCGTTTCTTGGTTCTGGGAATTTGGAGATGGAACCAATAGTACCGATCAGAACCCAACTCATATCTATCTCCAAGACGGCGTTTATACCGTGTCTTTAACTGTCACCGAGGCCGATAGTGACAGCGATACCGAGACCAAGATCGGTTACATCGTCGTAGCGGAACCAGAGCCCCCGCTCATCGTCAATATCTCGACAGACAAGTCAGAATATGTTCTCGGTGAGAGTGTCACCATAACCATAACAGCCTACTACTCAAACGATATCCCATTGGAACAGGATGGCATAAAGAGTGCAGTACTAACGGTCGGCAAAGAGAGGGTGAAACCACCTGAATTAGAATTCGTCGATGGCGTAGAAACATACACCTTCACGCCAACCAAGATACCAAAGAAAGGCGGAGAATATACAGCTCAAATCAAGATCACAGATATATTGAAGAACAGAGTCTCAGCAAAGACGATATTCACAGTCGTAGAGTAAGTTAAATCTAGGACAAAGGTAAGGGATAACAGGAAGAAAAACGCTGGAGATAACAGGGGCGTGAAAATATTGGTTCCTATGAAACCCTGGGAACCTTGACACTCGCACCCGGAGATCAAACAACCCTAACCTACGACCTGAACGTATCAACCTTTGACGGCAAATACTACGTCACAGCCAGATGCTGGTACCACGGTCTGGCAGGAGATAAGATAAAGTCGTTCAGTTTCGCTGTCGTACCATAAATAAACACAAACAAAGGCTAGGAACGAACAGACCTAGCCTCCCCCTTTTTCTTTCTACATATCCAAGCTTGGAGAAAAAACTGCAAACTACAATCAAGGAACAGTGAAAACTTCGCCGGCTTGCTTCATGGGAATCTCAGCTGCTTAGAGCAGAGAAAATATAACTTGATGTTGAGTTACTTATTAATTAATTAGGTATAATCAATCTTTTGAGATATCTAGGAGTGAAAAATTGATAGAAATCGCAAAAAGCACATTCGTGGATGCTTCATTCGTCCTAAAAGATAACGTATATGTGGTTGCATCCGTCGAGCTTGGAAATACGACGATCAAATCGATATTAACTGCCACTGATCTAATCGAAGGGAGAACGTACTTTCTCGACAAGACGGTTGAACTCACCACTTCCATTCGACCACCCAAAGAGAACGAATATGT
Organism: Halobacteriota archaeon; assembly: GCA_042577985.1. GTDB lineage: Archaea > Halobacteriota > UBA148 > UBA148 > UBA148 > UBA148. Next base: position 37,864 of record JBHPDI010000004.1, read on the forward strand.
TTTCGGGAGAACGGTTAGGGGACAACCATTATCAAGAGAGGCTATATCTGAAGCAATCCAAAAAATACTCATCCGGTCGATGACGAAATCTATGATCAGCGTGAATGATTTGGACTTCGTCGTCCGATCTACTGGAATAGTGGCAGGATTTGAGACTCCGGAGGAGGTAGGCGAGATTATCAAGGCATTGGCTGACGGCTGCCTAAAAGCAGGAATACCACCACGCAAGATGACAGGTGCGATGAGGAGATCCGATTTGCCGGAATCGTTGCAGAAATACTCGTTTATGGATGATATAATATTTGATGGAGCAGTTGCTGGTGTTAAATGCACCATTCCGATAGTTGCAAATGAGATGGAAAGTGAATTGGTGATGGCAGGAATTAAAGGGGGCGCTAAGTGGACAGATGTGGATTTTCGAAGCCCCTGTATAGGTATAGACTTTGGTACTACTTTAGCAGGGAGAGCCACTAATGAGGATGTGCCCTATGCGAACGTAGTAGGTAGCTACTGCGGCTTAGCTGGAGCGATATTTGATGCTCTTGCCCAACCAGTTGCTGATACGGCACTCCAATTGTCATTTTCCGTTGATCAAGATGTTCCAGGGAGCTATGTGGAGGATGTAATGGACCTGATCAAGATCAAAAGAGTAACCTCTGAAAATAGATTTGGAACAGTCCCCGTAGATCCGAAAGGGCTGAAAGAGTCTAGGATCATCCTCATCGGAGTAGACGTTGGAATAAACGGAAGTAAGTTGAACGAATTGAGTAAAATAAGCGCCGAGATGTTGGAGGAGGATCGACGAAATATTGGTGGACTTATAGACAATGTCTCTTCAGAATTGGCGAAAAGAATCATTGAGATTTCTTGGGATCATGGGCTCAAAGGATCGATCGGAATTACAGGAAGGGGCGCTCTCACCGGTGCCAAACCGAGAATGATCAGAGAGAATCTGGGCACTCAAGATTTGGTCTTCGTGGATGACGGCCTTGCTAGGGGCGCAGCTGTGCTTGCAAGGTGTTTACATTCACTGGGTACTCCAAAATCCCCTATGGGTGGTAGAAAAGGCGGAAAATGCGTTATGGATATGAGGAGATGTCGATGAAGATTGGAAGGTTTATTAAGGCGGGTACAATTAGCGATGCCTGGTATCGGGGATTGAATTTGATTTGGAATAATGGCGAAACGATAATGGATGAAAGGGGCAGCAAGATCAAGGAACTGCTCAATCTGATGATAGTAATTCAGAATCCATGTGAGGATCAAATACCAAAGGATACTTCCTGGAATGCAGAGAGATTGGAAGAATATTCCAAGCAGTTGATTTTTGGCAGCGAGCAAGATTTTGTCTATACCTATGGGCAACGCCTACGTAATTGGAACGGAACAGATCAAATCGATTTTGTGATTGGGAAACTCAAAGAAAGTCCAAGCTCAAGGAGGGCAACATGTGTCACATGGATGCCGTCAAAGGACACAAAGGCAGATGAAGTGCCATGTATGATCCTACTTGATTTCAAGCTTCGGGGCGAGATAAATTTAACAGCTGTGTTCCGATCCCATGACTTCTACGGTGCAGCAGCTGCCAATTGGTACGCTCTTTCAAGATTGCTGGAGTACGTTTCGAAGCAAATTGGCGTAACTCCCGGGCAGATAACCTCTGTAAGCATCTCAGCTCACATATATGAGTATGACTGGGATGATGTGAGTGAGATAGTGGAATGATACTGCAATTATCTCGTCATGTCATATATGTACGAACCAGAAAGTTTGATCGACTATAAAATAAAAATAAAAATCCATAAAAATAAAAATCTCTCAAATGATCTTCAGCAGAAAATATTCTTATTCAAAAACCCTTAGGACTTGCCCGATTCCCTTACTCTTTCCTTCTCGGAAGATGAACTTTTGACCCTCGTAGATGTAATATGGGTGGAACTTGAAACTCATCCGCACGTTTCCACTCTGGCCAGCCATCATGTAATCACGATCCAATTGCTCGAAGACAGTGGCTTCAGCTATGGTTTCTAAGTGCATAACCGGTTCGTAGCCTTTTTTTATTCTGGTCGGGTGATTCAGGATTAGAACTTCTGCTTCAAACTCTCTTATCGCTTTAGGATTTCCCGTACATAGAACCATCCCTCGCCTTACTACCTTTGGTGAAACCCCTTTGAGGGCTATCCCGACGATATCGCCCGATCTGGCTTGATCGGTCCTATAATAGTGCATTTCAATGGACTGAACTCTTACAGATATGAATCTTCCATCAACCATAGGACCCAGTTGTAGCAAATCACCAGCTCTAACCTCTCCCTGTTTGATGGACCCACTCACAACGATTCCAGCTCCAGCTATTTGATATATGTTGTCTATATAAAGCTGGAAAGGTTTTTTACTTCCAAGATTCCGTTTTGGTAAATTGAGCAACAGCTTATCAAGCAGGTCCAAACCCTCTCTTGTGACCGCTGATGTGCGCAGGATGGGGGCAATCACACCCTCACTTAACTTATTTGAGACAATATTCAGATCAGATGCTGACTTCAAGCGTAAGGGTATCCTGCCCACGGTTCTTAGTACCTCTGATATTTCCTTTTCCACTTCTGCTATTCGACCTTCCTCGACTTTGTCTACCTTTGTTATCGCAATGATCGTGGGCAGATCCATAGCAAGTAATATTCCAAGATGTTCCCTCGTTAGATGAGTGACACCATCATTTGCAGCGACCGTTAAGAGACCGTAATCAAGTTTCTGACCGACTATCCCTCTTATTGTCGTTCTCAACCAAGGTTCATGCCCTACCGTATCAACAAAAGAAACCAATTTCTCAGCAGATTCAACGATGGAGGCTCTTTCCTTCTTGTTTAATGGGTTTTTCATGTGTATTGTCTTGCCCGATCTGAAGCCATATACCCCATATGATAGGTCAGCGGATAATCCACGTTCAATCTCGTGTGGCTGTACATCCAAAAATATACAGGTCTTGCCGGAGCCGTCGTCGCATATGCCGGTAATCAAGGACCCGATCAGTGTGCTTTTTCCATGGTCCACATGACCTGCACTTCCAACTAGAATATGCTCCTGTATTACAGCTCGGTTTTTGATCGTAACTAGGCCAACGTATCCATCGCTCACGATATGTTCTTTACAATCGACAATCTCGGCATCAACTTCGAGTGCAATGCAATTCAAAACAGATAATGTCTCCTTGAACATCTTGCGTGAGATCCCCTTGAGTGAGCCCCCGTCTGTTACCCCTATCACATATAAGGCCGTACCACTTCCCATAATCATACGGTGTTTCATTTGGCATGCTAAACTTTGCCTGCGATCATCTCTGAGATGAACATCTTCAAGCAGAAATTCCTTGAACTCTATGTTCTTTCTTTCACCGTTGTCGACTATGGTGGTTATGTTCATCGTTTCATACTCTGATTTCTGCTTAAAATACTTGTGCATCCACTACCACATGCCACACACCAGGAGAGTATTTTTTTATCTTGTTTAGTCCTAGTATCTTTACAGATCTACCCACTTTTGCAGCAGATCCCAGAATTCTTCTAATCGGACGGTCAAAAACGAGCTTTTCGGGCGTAGTTTCATGATAGTGAAGAATACCGCTTGACTTTAATGCATTAAATCCATGTTCTAGATATTCAAATGCTTCAAAACTGCCCATTATCACCCGATCTGCTAAACCAACAGGGGTCACAGAGAAGCAATCTCCATGGATTGGTTGAACTACACCCTCTACATCATTAAGTTCGATATTCTCGCACAAATAATTGTAGGCGAGAGGATTAATCTCGATAGCAATGACCTTTTTTGGATGAGAATGGATGGCCATTGGAATTGAGAAGTACCCTATTCCAGAAAACATGTCCACGATAGTTCCTTTACCGAGTTTACTCATCCTTCTTCTTTCTTCAAGATTTCCTGGAGAGAACATTATTTTGGATGCATCCAATTTGAACAAGCAGCCGTTCTCTCTATGAATAGTATCTGTACCATCACCTGCTATCTTTTCAACATTTGGCTCTCGATACCGGCCGTTCACGCCCTTCATCATCAATGAAGTCTTGCACCTAGGATGTAATTCAAGAAGTGCATTTCCAATCTCTTTTTTTCTTTTTTGCAATGTAGTAGGAATGCTCACAATGATAATATCTCCAATGATCTGCCATCCGTGTGGAAGTTGCTCTAACTCATCTCTGCTTAGCACACCATCGAGAAGTTGGGTTAGCGTGACGTCGGCATTACGCATTATCGGTTGATATTGCTCGATCGCATCGTATTCTATGGTATTGGTAATCGGCATATTAGTGATCGGCAACTCGATAAACTCTCCATTTTGAACGATTTTCCTGGAGGAATCAAAGACGCCAAGATTCAATAATCTTTTTCGAATTATCTCCGCTTCTTCTTTTGGAACTCTTACAGCTTTCATGACAATGATATGGCATAAATATATATCTAACATAAGAATATAATATAAGGACTTACTACACATAAGAATCTAAATGTAGTTATACATTTAATGGCTACAATTTTAGATATACCCAGATATTTGGAGGTAAAAATGATGAAAATTAAAATTTTGAGCATTTTATTTGCCATTATGCTACTCATGCCAACAGTAGGGGCGGTTGACAATCCAACGGTCGTTATCACGGACTATCAGGTCTATCCAGATGTGCTTATGCCCGGTGACGTGGGCACTATCACCATAACACTAAAGAATACAGCTACGGCGGCTACCCAGACAGATACAACTACGTCTACATCCGTAGGAACTGCCACTACAACAACCACCACCAAAAACATAAACGCTGATATTCAGAGCGTATACTTATCCGGAAAAGGAATTGAGGTGATCAGTGGAGACTATGGGCACCCAGGGGAACTAGGTCCAGGCCAAAGTACGACGATCACATTTGCGATAAAAGCTCCAACTAATGATGGCACTTACTTCCCTGAGGTCTTGATAGACGTTCTGGGTGGTGGAGGTGTTAAATATCCGATCCCCGTGAAAGTAGACAGTTCCAGCGTAGATATTTTAGCATCAAATCTTCCATCGGCAATTCAGAAAGGGGATTTGACAGAGATCGAACTTAGCATAGCAAATCGAAGACCGAATTTGATCAATGGCGCAATCATTACCCCCAATGCAGAGGGAGTCGAGTTCACCCCTACTAAAATTTTCTTGGGTACGATGCAACCTGATGAGACGTCAACAGTCAAATTCACATTGAATCCGAACTCTATGGGTAGAAAGGACATATCCTTAGATTTGACATACAAAAACGGTGATAATCCACACTCCTCGAGCCTAGTGTCATCCGTGGATGTGGAGGAAAATCCTGGTGTAGAGTTGATATTGACAGATAGTCCGACATCAGTCTTGATTGGAGAGGATGCGGAGATCTCTTTTGACGTCGCAAACAGGATGTCAAAGAGTGTCTCAAGCGTCCGCGTAGTTCCCATGATAGATGAAAACATCAGTCCATCTGAATTCTTCATAGGGGAAATTAACTCAGAGGAGAAGGTCACGGCACAATTTAATCTGGATACGACCGACTTGCCAGTAGGTCAAAATGATATCTACTTTACCATATCATACAAATTTGCCGACCGCTACCAGGAGTCAAGTGCAAAGGCATCTATAGCCGTTATCGATGAACCGGGCGTCATACTTATCCTAACCGATGCACCGACATCCATTCCAAGAGGAGAGGATGCGGAGATATCTTTCGATGTAGCAAACAGGATGTCAAATAGTGTTTCGAGCGTCCGCGTAGTTCCCATGATAGATGAAAACATCAGTCCATCTGAATTCTTCA
>JBHPDI010000005.1:0-43485 GCA_042577985.1 Halobacteriota archaeon
CGGTCACCAATACTTCTTCTGCCACAGAAATGTCTGATGTGCCTGCTTGTGTGGTAGGATGTCCTGTTCGTGCCAGACATTTCGGGGACCTCAATGATCCCGATAGCGAAGTCTCCCAACTGTTGAAAACTGGACGTTGCTTCCAATTGCTAGCAAATCTGGATACCGGACCTAGAGTATATTACTACTTTGGCGGTGCATAAGCAGTGGATGATATCCTGCGAAGTCTCTTGAATGGAGAAATTGACATAGCCACTGCCAAGAATAAACTGAGGGTACTGAACATAAAAAAGGTGGCAGACGTTGCTAGGCTTGACGTGAACAGGTCCCATCGAACTGGTGCACCAGAAGCGATTTTGGCTCAGGATAAAAATCCTGAAGATGTGAGAAGGCTTGCACTGGCAAAGGCAGAAGTTAACGGATATGTTCTAATAACCAGGGTGAAAGATGAGGATCTAGCTGAACTTGAGGCTAACTTGGCAGATGGTTATGAGCTGATACACAACCCAAAAGCTAGGACTATCATACTCAAACGCGAAGGACACGTCTTTCCAAAGAAAGGTATAATTGGGTTACTGACAGCAGGCACATCAGACATTTCTGTGGCAGAAGAAGTATTGGTGACCGCCGAGGTCATGGGCTGCGAAGTGATAAAAGCCTATGACGTCGGAGTGGCAGGAATTCATCGTTTCTATGAGCCTCTAATAGAGATGCTGGAAAAAAATGTATCGGCGATAGTGGTAGTTGCAGGCATGGATGCGGTGCTGCCCATCGTGGTCTCTAGTAGCGTAGATGTGCCGGTGATCGGCGTGCCAACTTCTGTCGGATATGGAATGGGTAAAGATGGCATATCTGGACTTATGACAATGCTTCAAAGCTGTTCGCCTGGATTGGCTGTTGTTAATATAGACAATGGTTTCGGAGCAGGTATTTTTGCTGCCATCATAGCTAAGCAGTCAGGGGTATAAAATAGGTGAATGAATCGATAACTTTTTTATAGGTTAACACATTCCTTACAAGCAAAAAATTTATCACAGTCGACTACAAAGGAAGTTAAGTTTCGGAGGTCAAACTTTATGAGTGATATACAATATATTATCTTCACCGTATTCAGCCAAATGGCGGTCGGTGCACTGATAGCTTTAGTCATAGCAGACTTTCTCGCAAAGGACGGGAAGGCAGAAATGTTCTATGAGCCTGGTAGCTACGTCATATTGCCAGCTATGATAATTGCGGGAATAGCAATTTTATTATCGATATTGCCGAACATTGCGATATCATACCTTATCATCTCTAAACCTGAAGCATGGGTGGCTCGTGAGACCCTTATGATGTCCGTATTCGGCGTCTGGGCATTAATATATACGATCTTGTGGGTGTTACACCCCGAATATGGCAGTTTACGGGGCAAAATCGGCTTGGTGGATAAAATAGTGGACAAGTTAGTAGGTGACAGCACCAAGGAAATCAGACAAGCCGTGGGCTTGATATCTATTCTTATGGGAATATTATTCGCGAACACAAGTGGCATGACCTATGTTCTAATAGGTTTGCCTATTTTGAATCATTTTACAACGCCACTGTTCTTCATCATGACAGCACTATTGGTAGGACCCGCGACGGTAGCTGCAGTAGTGTCACTCAAATACAAGAGGATAGATGAGTTAGAAGCAAAGAAATACACAGATACACTGAGCACATACCTGGGGACCATATGGAAGTACTTGTTGGTGACAACGATTGCGCTCATCGCACTGATAGCGGTCCATTTACAATTCCTGCAAAGCCCAGCAATGGGGCCTGCAGGGCGACTGATTTTTGAGAGTATGTTGTCTGGGGAATACGCTGCGCTATTCTTGATGCGCCTGATAATTGGTATAGCTGTGACATTAATTCTTCTGGTCGGTGTCATGCTATCTTTAAAGGCTGAGAACCTATCGAGGGCTGCAACCCTTATGCTAGGAATATTCGCTTCAGTGTTTATCGGCGAGATATTGGGACGTATACTGTTCTTCCAATTCTCCCATGTGAGTGCATACCTTTTCCAGGCTATACCTCTACTTGGTCTTTAATTGAAGTGAAATGAAATGAAATGTTCCAATATCACCACGCCTTTCAAGGTGATGGATGAATTGGAACAAATATTTTTCTTTTCTTTGTCAATTATTTCTTTGTCAATTATGAATGAGAAAATAGTATAATCCATATTTTGTTGTGAAAAACACGTTTCAATTAGCTCCTCTTTCATAAATAAAACTTTGAAATATTAGTTGTATGGTATTTATTAATTAGCAGAAATTCAATCATTGGACGGATCAACTACTACCTAGGATCAATGCAGAATAAAAGAAAAGCTATGTATTGACTCATTATGTTATCTCGGTACAGGTATTTCTACGCATACGCTTAAAGGCTAACAGGCGATTTGATTGAATAGCATATTCCGAAGCAACAGTAAAAACATTAGGATGAAACTGATTACGAGACACACAAAAACAGAGAAAAGTTATACGGGCAAAAATGGACAACTTTTCGTTTCGTCATGAAGTGAAACTATTTTCAGTCCATGTTCAATTTTCATCTTTTTTTTGAAGTTTATCTAATTTTAACTATGACTACTTTTGATATTATAGAACATTTCTTTCTTTACATTTCCCTTGGTTTTTAATTGATATTTCTTGAAATATAAAACAGTTGAGCCGTACCATCTCTTGGTTTGTAATTTGTCTTAAGTTAAAAACGCTGGCAGTAGTAAGGAAACTTTAAATACTATCAGTCACAGAAATAGTCTACAAAGGAGGACCTACAAGCATGGATATATCGAGAAGGAATTTATTGAAAATGTTAGGTATCGCCGGTGGCGCTGCAGTTGTCGGAGCTGCGGCTGGAGGTTATTCGTCTAGCGGTGGTAATGTACAAACAAACGATGCAGAGTGGAGAACTGAGGGCTTCTATGCAGAAGTCGTAAGAAGGCCAGCACCATCTTCGACCACTGTATATTGGGCAGACCCCAATAGTGCTGGTTCAGGAAAGTCCTGGCCAGAGAAAGTAGCACATTGTTTTAATGCTGCTGGACATGAGGACATTTGCGACAGGGGAGATAATATAGCTATCAAACTGCACACAGGAGAGCGAAACAGGACCGCTCAACTAAGGCCAGATATGGTTAGAGCAGCTGCAAATATGATAAAAGAGGCAGGAGGAACACCCTTCGTTGCCGATACGTTAACTGCCTATGGTGGTAAGACAACTACCAGAGCTTCCATCAAGAACCACATGTTGTCAGCGATTACACACGGACTTACGGACTCGGCTACTGGATGCCCCGTCATTCCTTACTGTGATGGAATAGGCGATTCTCAGTATCCAATCAAAATTGACGGAAACCAACTCACAATTGCCTTGGTAGCAAAACTGCTAGCAGAGGCAGACGGAATGCTAACTCTGACTCACACTAAAGGACACGGTTGCGGTATGATGGGTGCTGCCGTCAAGAATCTTGGAATTGGTGGTGGATCCAAACAAGGAAAGGTTCTGGACCACGACAGGTACGTGGGGAGATACGACACAGGTCGAGTTTTCCAAATGGATACTTCATTGTGTCCGGGCAAAAGTGCTTGTCCAGTATACGGCGACAACATTGTGCAACACTGTATTGACTGGTGTCCATGGGGTGCCATGTCATTTGATGCCGCAGGGAAGCTGGTTCACGACCCAGAGATATGTCGAACCCAATGTAGAAACTCGCTGGCTGACGTATGTACGAGCATCACAAGGTATGGCTGTACGGTAAAAATGACAGATGCTACAGAACTCAAGCCTGCGTCCAGGGTACAGACCGCGAACTGTCAGATAAGATATGCAGATACTGCCACAGCTGTTCACAACTGCTTTGATGAGGGTAAGGTGGGCTACATAAACGTTATGAAGGAAGTTTGCCGTCAGTGCGACTGCGTCGGTTATGATGATATGCCGATCGTGCCACATCTGGGAGTAGCATCCTCGTGGGACATGTCTTCCGTAGATGCTTGCTTTGTCGACATGGTCACAGCTTCTGAACCTATGCCCAACTCAAGGGCAACCGAAAAAGGTCTGATGGCAGGCGATGAGAAGTGGGAGCCTATAAACGGACAGAGCCCATGGTTCCAGATTTATTCGGTTGAGAGACTTGGATATGGTACATCGAACTACACGTTGGAGACAGTGGACGAGCCTTGGCTGTTCCCATGGTTCCTTACTCCGCACCATTCCTGGGATTACTCCGTACCATATCGAAGCTTGATACCAAAACCGCCAGACAAAGCTCTTACCGATCCCACAGCATGGTATCACGACGAGTGAAATCTAGATGGGTGAAGACTCAGACTCTTCAACACTGATGTTAGGGGCCATGTGTTGGCTCCTCGGAGAGGAGAAAGCGAAAAAGCTAGCCCGTTCAGTGGGCAAAGCTTCAAAGGAGTACAAAAGGACGTTAAAGGAAATCGAGATAGATATCACTGAGCCAAAGAACGTTCCAGATGTGGAGAAGTTGGCTAGAGGTTTCGCTATAGACACAGAAGAAAAATCAAAACAGGACATACTAGCTGAGATTCAAGCGAAGACGATGGATGGGCGGTATAATACATCCGTGGATCCCTTTGAAGATTCCGGGGAATACGTCCATACCCCTCCTCCATCCACATTACCGTCTGAAGAAGAGTCATCTGAAGAAGAGTCATCTGAAGAGTCATCTGAAGAGTCATCTGAAGAGTCATCTGAAGAAGATTCCCTAAAACAAGTTAAGTAGATGAAGAGGAATTATTTATCCTCAACATCTTCTTTTTTTTTATTTTTTATTTAAATACTATAAAATAGAAAAAAAAAATTATTTGCGGATACCTAAACGCCGTTGCCATCTGTTTTTCAGAAATCGAAGTTGTAAAGGTATGATTCTGCGGTAGTAATCTATCTTCTCTAGTTTGGCTGGATTAAAGGGCATCATCTCATAGGCTGTATTCATAGAAATTCCCGAAGTACTTTGCAGAGGTGCTATATTCACAGTAAAAGCTCCGTCCTTTTCTACTATCTCATAGCGAATCGCATGCCTCGATTGTTCGGGATCGCCATGCTCTTCACAGATTACATCCCCCCCTAAGGGCGACCTGACAGCATCCTCAATTGCAGCTACCGCTAACTTTCTGCCTGTAGCAACATTAACTGCAAAAAGGATGTCTTTGGCCTCCCCCCGAAATCCTGCTATTTCCGAAAGAGCCTTCAAAAAAATTTCTCCGTATCTGGTAGGTATATTCTTTTTTCTAACCTCAATCTTCATGCTATTAAATCGCTGCATTAACTCGTCTATCTTTTCGCTTTCTACATCACCATCGACGTTGAACAGTGCTACTTTATAGGGCTTAAAATGATTTAGAGCCCCTATGTGCTTCTCTATGCTTTCATTTCCTGCGACAATAAGGTGAATATTTCTCATTACTTTTTACACCACCTAGTAGGTTGCATTTTGTTAAAAAGACGTAAAAGATTGGTCTCCAAAGCCTGCTGAACCTATCAGGTCAATGTCAATATCAGGCAATGGAGGCATACCAATCAAACGCTTCTATCCTAGTATATAAAGGACGTATCTTTATAAGTTTAACGGTTTTAGAATGCTTTTTATCCCTTGACACTTCTGAGAGTTGGCTAATTATGTGATTGGTTAATCAGCATAAGCTATTTATTAATAGATAGAAAAGAATTAAACTCTTCGTATTATTTTATTTGCATGCGTCTTATCTTATTTGGACGTAGAATAATCTCATCTATTTTAAACATTATGGGCGTAGAATGCAGCAGAATTTAATCAATAAGGTGGTGAAGTGTATCTCCATATTAAAACACTCTAAAGGAGATTGTTTTCTAATCAATGTCAAGATGAAAACTTCCCTTGATGAGCATCCATTATATTAAATCATGTTCCCATATTACGTTCCCATATTACACATATGCCTGTTTGCTACACTTCCAAGAACGTCTATACTTCCTACGATACGTAACGAATGTCATCACATTACAAGAATTAAAAACTTTTATTTGTTTGACGCGGCTTGAAAAGGAAAAGTTTTATTTACTCAAAGCTTTTACATATTCCACTAAATAAAAAAGCTGTGTCAGTTCTAGCAGAGGAAAATCCCGGCTTCAGTTGTTGGGGCGATCTGCCTGATACACTCAAAAAGGAAAATTAAATAATAAGAATATACGATGGAGGTTGGTATTGTTAACTTAAAGATAGCTTGAAACGCAAAACAGGTAGTCATATAATAATATGATATGCGTTTTTAGATATTTATTTCTTCTTAAGTTAATAGTATAAGTAAGGAGGTTGAATATGAAAATAAACCGTAGAGATTTTATGTCTTTTTTTGGATCAACTGCGATTGCATCTGCTCTATTCTATCTTGTAGGCAAAGTCCCTCAACCAGTAAATGCCTCAGAACAAACAGACCCAGAAAAAGTAGCGATATTAAGGCCACCAACTGCGATTGCATCTGATCTGTATTATCTTGTAGGTAGCGCAAATGAGGAAGAATTTCTCTCATTGTGTGCCATGTGCGGTAAATGTTCTGAAGTATGCCCTACAAATGCAATAGTGACTTCAACGCTGTTAGACGGATTCGTTAATCTAGGGACTCCAAAGCTCCTGGGCGAAGAAGATGATGAAAAAGTAATTTTAGCAGCCCTTAAGGAATTAAAGGAAACCGATATGATAGTTGAAGCAGGGACGATAAATGAAACCAGTGCTATGAGTAAAATCGGTAATATAATTAAACCCGATGTGATAAACGAAACCGAGGCGATAGCAAAAACCGATACAAAGGACCTCACCGGCCTCTGTATTAAATGCATGAAATGCACCGAAATATGCCATACGGGTGCCCTTACTAAACAAATCATAAAATTCCCCACGGAAACGTGTCTTTCATGGCTTTTCCCGGGTACTTGCCTACTTTGTGTGCAGATATGTCCCGTGGGTGGCGTCATAGAGGATGATAAGGGGCAGGCAGTAATTGTGGAGGATGAATGTATCGGCTGCGAGATTTGCGTGGAAGAATGTAAGATAAAAATAATAGATATGACAACATCGCCAGACGCATCGAAGGTTCTTTGGAAATGGCCAAGTACCACAAAAGATGAAAATGTAACAGCCGATCAAAATACAACAGCAAATTAATAGCTTATCATTCGGAGAGTGTATAAAATGAAAAATTCATCAGAAGACGAATCCTCTATGAAATCAGAAGACGAATCCTCTATAAAGCCTGTTAATAGTAAACCAAAGAAAAAGGCGGCACCGAGGAAAAAGATATCGTTTAAAAAGAAATACCTAAAAGAGTACATTCGACATGTCTCTCAAATATTCTTCTTTGTAGCACTCTTGGTACTCGTAGTGGGCACTTTTTGTTCTCTTCTCATAAGGTCTCAAACCTTGAGTTGTCCCACAGGGGCCCTCCAAATATTGTTCTCAGGTAAAACACTTACGCTTATTCTTTTGATCTCCATCATTCCGCTGGTCGGTTTGAGCTTGGTACTTGGAAGAGTTTTCTGCGGCTGGATATGTCCTATAGGAAGCCTAACAGAACTTTTCGCAAAGGTCGGACCAAAAAATTCAAGATGGCCAGGTTTCATGAGGAGCAGGCTCCCCAAATATGGAATATTGGCAGGCGCCCTATCAGTAGGTTTTTTTGTCAGAAAGGCAATTTTCTGTCCAGTTTGCCCAATTGGTACAATATGCAGGTCTGTTAATCCCACCGGTCTTGGTGTGGGTCCTGAGGCACTCTTGGTACCTATCGTTGCAGGTCTTGAACTGGGGGAAAAGAAGACTTTCTGCAAGTACTTTTGTCCGGTTGGCGCAACCCTGGGAATACTGAGCAAGTTGAAGCTCTATGGTCCTAGGATAGACCAAGAAAAATGCAAAAAGTGCAAGCTCTGCATTAAGGCTTGTTCAAATTCAATGGACATAATACACCAGGAAAACATAGAAGGCAAGAAAATATCTAAATCTGAATGCATAATGTGCTATAAATGCGTTGATGCATGCCCATATGATGCTCTAAAGATGAAAGTTGGATTTTAGTTTCTCCAACTTTCTTTTATATTTTTTTTTTAAAATATTTTATCAAATAATTTTTTCGACAAGTTGTCATTTTAACCTTTGAACAAATCTAAGATATAACATTGATTTTGGGCAAATCAAAAAGAAGCTACTAAAAAAATCCTTTTTGCAATTTAGATATCTAGATGTTATTTTTTGGCAGTTCTCAGATTTATCCGCTGATAATACGCATTTTCCTTTTATTTTTTTGAATCCTAAGGTAAACATCTATCTAACGTTTTGCCTATAGAATGTTACAGATCGGTTCTTTTGATCTATTTTTTTATATCTCAAACCGCAAAAGCAATCGATACACTATTAACCAATAGTTTTACAGAGGCATCTTAAACGAATTGCTGACCGACTCTTAAAACGTGACATTCTTTAAAAATAATCTTTTTTTTTGAGATGACATAACCTAAAAAGATCAGGCCTGATATGTAAATTTCTTGTCGATGTCTTCTCAGGACTTCGAAGCTAAAGTGGTAAATATAATCAAAATATAATCTATGTGCAACACAAAGAGCTACTCAAAGTTCGTATTAAAAACTGCTAATATGAGCGAAGGACTGTGTATATATATATATGTGTAACTCCCTACGGATATTAGGTGGTAAAAAAATATGAAATGGAAAATTGGCTTGGTTTTGATCCTAGTACTGAGCATGTTAACTGTAGCGTTTTCAGGATGTGTCGGAGAGAAGGTAATCAAGCCAACCCAGCCCATGGCACCAAGAGTTAAAGCTGCTCCGACACCGAATCCCAAGCCAAAGCAAACACAAGCTCCAACTGCAATTCTTATACCAACTCCGACCCCGCCTCAAGAAGTATCTCAGCCAGAACAAATAAAACTCTCAGGAAGCGGGCCAGGAATTAAAGGGACGAATTTCATCGATATTTTAGAAAAGTAGGGGGGAAAAAAACGTGACTAGAACAATATTCGTGAACAGCCCGATACTAATCCACGAACATGCGAGACATATCCCTTACGGGATTGGAATACTTTCAGCCTTAGCATACGAGGCAGGTTTCGAGGTGGGCATACTCGATGCGAACGCTTTCAGGCTTAACCAAGAACTAATTAGAAGATACTTGAAAGCGGAAGCCAAAGAAAAACCAATAGATATAATTGGAATATCAGGTCTGGTTACCACATACGGCTTCCAAAAAGAGATTATCCCGTGGATTCGAAAAGACATTCCTGATACTCTTATTGTTGCCGGAGGAGGATGTGCCTCATGCATTCCTAGGGAGATGCTTGAATGGGTCCCTGAACTGGACATGGTCTGTGTTGGCGAAGGCGAAAAGACCTTTGTTGAGATCTTGAACCACATAGAAGACCGGGACTTTAGCAGGGTGGAGGGAATCTACTACAAAGCGGATCTGCAGGACTGGCCAGATCCACATCATAAACACCACAAGAAAAGGGAAGGGGGGATCAGACAGATGATGGCGGCTAGGGCTCAAGGAGAAGTAGAGATAATTGAGAACCCTCTAAGGCCGTTGATGACCGAGAAAGAACTGAACGATCTTCCTTACCCTGCGTGGAACCTTTTACCTATGGAGGAAGTTTACTTCCCCAATAGTCCCTTAGAACTCAGCGCAGAAGCACTTCAATGTAAAAGGCGTATTGATGTCATTTCTGAGAGAGGTTGCCTCTACCAATGTACCTTCTGCCACCACAACTATATGGGAGGTGATATACTGCCTGACGGAACACGTCTCAAACCTTTGGTCCGTTGGCAAAGCGCTCGATATGTAGTTGACATGATAAAATACGCCAGAATTAAGATGGGTATAGACTTTGTGAGTTTTCTCGACGAGAACTTTCTGGCGAATAAGAAGAGGGCTTTAGAGATTTGCTGTCTGTTGGAGGAGGAGGATTTGGTCGGGGTGGTGAAGTGGGGATGTCTAGGGGGACTGCAAACTATAGATTCTGAGCTTCTGGGTAGACTCAAGGAAACGGGATGCACATATATCAGCTATGGTTTTGAAAGTGCTAATAAAGATATACTCAAGGAGATAAGAAAGCCTCATACGGTCGATCAGATGCAGAAAGCCTTAGACATGACCCTTAAAGTCGGAATTAACCCGATCGCCGCGTTCATGGTCGGGTATCCAGGGGAAACTTTTGAGTCTATCTGTGATACGGTGAAGTTTTGGGTTCGTAACGGTATTCAATGTGCCCCCTTCTTCGTAACTCCTTATCCTGCTACTGAGCTCTTTGAAAAGAATAAAGAGAAAATTTTGTCTCAGTATGACGGAGATTACCAGAAGTTTGTCGAGGCTCTTGGAGACCCTTACAAATATATAGTTAACCTAACCCGCTTTAGCGTCCCCGAGATCCTTGGGTTAAGAGACCTCATGGTTACCCACGACTTGAAGAGAATAAGAGAATACGCCAAGTATCGGGGCGTAGAGATCAAAGATGAGGAACCGAAACCAGTTCCTGGAGAATTTGAGCCGACACGTTTCAGAGAAGGATCCATGGGAGAGTTGGAGCGTAGAAGTTGATGGAGAAGCCTTACGAAGTCGTCATACCGGGATAGTGCCAGAAGAATCTGACAGTACATGTTTAGGGTTAAAGAAAAGCTTTGGATGAACAACCTGGCGGAGAACGTGGTTAAAATAAGGAGTGGCTGAGACGTTAAGGATTTGCCGAGAAGTAATGGAGAACCGGCGATAGTCATAGCTGCGGGATCAAGCGTTCAGAAGATGCTTTACGAATCAAAGATCAGGTCTTTCAGCATAATTTTATCTCAAACCGCAAAAGCGAGCGATACACTGTTAGCCAATATTTTTACAGAGCACGTATTAAAAAATTGCTGGCCGATGCAGAAACTTTGAAGCTCTTGAAAAAGAACATTTTCTGAAATTGCAAAACATGAGAATATCTGCCATTCTTGTCGATATCTTCTCAGGACTTCGAAGCTAAAGTGATAATATAATCAAAGTATACTATATATTTAACAACAACAGTTAATCAAAGTTCATATTGAAAATAACTAATATGAGCAAAGGATTATATATGTTTAATTCATATACATATTCGATGGATAAAAAAACCGTGAGATGGAAAATTGCCTTGGTTTTGATCCTAGTACTTAGCATGTTAACTGTAGCGTTTTCAGGATGTGTTGAAGAGGAGGCAGTCACGCCAACCCAGCCCGTAGTACCAAGAGTTGAAGCTGCTCCAACACCTAAACCAAACACAACACCATTACCTACTCCTACCCCTGCACCTACTCCCACACCTACGCCAACTCCAAAGCTTAAGACACCAGATGTTACGGTTACAACTCCAACGGTTGCAAATGCTCCACAATCTTGGCGTAGTGTTACGGAATTCACGGGAAAAGAGGACTTTAGCAACGAACCGTTTCCGTTTCCAATCGAGGGGCTTGTTTGGCGAGTCCATTGGAGTTATACAGGGGATCCAGCAGCCCCTAATTCATCTTTCTCTCTCTTTGCATGGAGGGAAAATAAACAATGTATTAGTTGTTGCTTACCCCTCGCATCCGTGGAGCTTAGGGATCCCAGTGGAAGTGGTGTGATAGACGTATTCCCAGGCAATTCAACCTATTATGTGGAAGTGTTTGCAGATAATCTAGAAGGCTGGACACTTGAAGTCGAAGAATTCGTCTGATTAATGCTACATAGGATTATCGATTCGACTCGGTTTCGAAGCCCCAAATAAGAGAGGTCCCTCCAAAAAAAGAACGTTTAGATGAGGTTAGCTATATGAAAATAAAAATACTTGGGGTGGGTTGTCCCAAGTGCGAGAGAGTGGAAAAGAACGTGAAGAAAGTGGTTGATGATATTGGAATTTCTACAGAAGTGGAGAAGGTCACCGATATTGTGGATATGATGGAATACGGCGTCATGATGACTCCTGCACTCGTCATAAACAACGAGGTCAAGTGTCAGGGAAGAATTCCAAGCATAGAAGAGATCAAAGGTTGGTTGCAGTTTTAAAATGAAAATGGAAGAATGTGAGATTTGTGCTAAATCAAACGAAAGATTGGAATTATCAATGGATGGGATATTGAGATGAAACTGTCTATAAATAAACAAACAATGCTAATACTTGTTTTAATAGTAATTTCAATAATAGTGATTTTCTCTTTTTTACCTAAAAGCGATTACGGCCCTGAAACCACCAGCGCAAAGCCTGAAACCACCAGTCCCACAACTGAAACTACCACCAGCCCAAAGCTTGAGATCATCATGTTCTATGGAGCTACACGATGCGCTAGTTGTAATAATGTAGAACAATGGACTCTGGAGGTTTTGCAAGAATATTATGGGGAAGAGTTCGCTCAGGGATTGATAACTTTTCAAGCTGTAAGCGCGCCAAAACACCCGGATTTAGTTATTAAATATAATGTACAGGCTAAAGCAGTCTATATCAACGGAGAGATGTTTGCAGAGGCTTTTCAGTATTCTGATGACCGTGATACATTCGTCAGGCTGTTACACCAGAAACTGGAGAGTATGAAATAGTCGCTGAGGTGAAAGAACATGGACCTTACCATAATTTCTGTTCTATTGGCTGGCTTTATTATTTCCATAGAGCCTTGTGCCATTACGGTGGATTTGCTGATTATAGGATACATCCTCGGAGCCGAACATGCTGAAAATGCTCGCAGTGGGTTTTTAAAGGGATTCTCAGCAGGCCTTGCATTCATCTTTGGCAGGTCGTTAACATATGCTTTGATGGGCGGCTTGGTCTCCTTTGTAGGCTCCAGTTCCATAAGGGTGTATGCTGGCACAGCTGCTAATGCTATAATCGGTCCTATTCTGATACTTGTCGGGCTGGTAATGCTCGATGTCATTCATTTGGATATTGGTGGCAATACTAAAATACTCGAAGCGAGAAGTAAATTGGCATCATATGGCATCTTTGGTACACTCCTACTGGGCATACTATTCGGGGTTGCCATATATCCATGTAGCACGCCAGTTTTGATCGCACTGCTGTCGATGGTTGCAGTAAAAGCAAACATAGCACAAGGAATGTTTCTCATGTTCCTGTATGGGCTAGCTCTTGGTGCGCCTCTACCCTTTATCGCCAGTGGGGTTGTGAGCATGAAGACCTATGCAGAAAAGACAAAAAGAGCAGGTCTGCTGTTCAAAAAGCTTGCCGGATTTATATTGATTGCTTTTGGATTTTATTATCTCCTTCCATATTTTAGTGGGATGTTGTAGGTCCATTAGTAAAATAAGTTTGTGGTGAGTGAGGAAAAACGTGACAACAGTAGAGATACTACTGTATTTAGGTTGAATAATATATTTTTTTAATCTAAATTCTATTTTTTTTACAATTTCCTTTAACTTCCTATACCAATATCCTTAAATTAAGCTTCTTCAATAATTTTATATAAGTCATTCCTTTGATTTGGATATTTATAGCTTAGTTGTTCTAGAAATGGCTTATGATAGTCTTTTGACATACATTTGTAAGATAAGAAAGGGTTGGGGTTTTCAGGAATCAGACGTGTTACTCTAGTGAGCCAACTTTCATCTAAGCCTTCAATCTCATATGAAAAGAATTGAAGTCCTTGATAAAACATCAATATAGAGAGAACAAGGGAGAAAAAAAGGGAAAGTAGGATAATGGTTGAAATTATTTCATTAAAATGATTTTTATGTAGGATACCCATTAAATATGCGATTAGTAAAGTAAAAATAGAATAAATCCACTTTGTTGTAACACCAGCATGTCTTATACTGAGATCTCTCCAAGTAAATAATTCTTGCACCCATATTTCTACGATATCTTTAGTATCTTTTTCAGTAAGATTCTTTTCAGTAGTGGTATAAAGATTATAAAAATCAGCAATTGACTTGCGCATGTTATATTCTGCGGAACTTCGAACTGTATACATACAAGCAGTCAAAAACGCTAAAATCGTAAGGAAGGGGATTATAATTTCAGCAAGATAATCTAAAACAAAAATAGCTAAAAATATAACTAAAAGTAGAATTAAAGGTACACCTAAAATCTGACACTTTTTTGAAGACATCTTGATCTTAATGCTCTACTTTCATTATTATGCATATAAACATTCCCAGATAATTACAACAAGCATAAATTAAATTTTAAAGATTTTAAAAGTAAAAATATAAAAGCAATGCTGAAGTAGGAATTAAAAAAATTAAATTCTATGCCTTGTCATTTATCGCCTTGGAAACTCCTGCATCCTCAAAGGTAGCCATTTCTGTCAATATCTTTACGCTAGCCTCTACTATGCCAATTCCAAGAGCTGCACCTGTGCCCTCCCCCAGTCGCATATTCAAGTCCAATAATGGCCTCAATCCCATTCTTTTTAACAATATCTTATGACCTATCTCGACCGAATTGTGAGAGGCGATTACATAATGCTTGGCCAAAGGAGCGATTTCTGTTGCGAGAAGGACACCTGCAGTTGAAATAAATCCATCCATTACCACTGGTATCCTATGGGCTGCGGCGCCCAAAACAACTCCAGCGATCCCTCCAATCTCAAAGCCTCCAACCTTTGCCAGAACATCTAAGGGGTCATTCTTGTCCGGAGAGTTAACTTCCAACGCCTTTTTAATCAACTTAATCTTTTTATTATAAATTTTATCATCTATTCCTGTCCCTCTACCAGTAACTCTTTCAACTCTCTCTCCTGTTAATGCAGCGGCTATCGCAGAGCTTGATGTTGTATTGCCAATGCCCATATCTCCTATTCCTACGATATCTACTCCTTTCTTAAGTTCTCCTTCCAATATCTCTATTCCTGTCTCAATTGAACTTGTAGCATCATCATAGCTCATTGCTGCCTCTCGAGCAATGTTTTTTGTGCCATGACCTAGCTTTTTATTGATCAACTTTTGGTGAGGCTCTATGTCCATAGCAATTCCCATATCGACTATTATCACTCTGGCGCCTATATGTCGAGCTAGGACATTTATGGCTGCCCCCCCATGAATGAAATTATAGACCATCTGTAGAGTTACTTCCTTGGGAAAAACGCTCACGCCCTCCTCCACAACCCCATGATCTCCAGCCATCGTTATGATCACTTTATCACGTATTTGGGGCAAGGGATTTCCTGTGATACCTGCCACTTGAATCGATATTTTCTCCAACACTCCCAAACTCTCTTTGGGTTTTGTCAAAAAGTCTTGCCGTTCTTTGGCGAGTTTTATCGCCTTTTCATCCAGTGGCTCGATTCGGTCGGTCGTTTCTTTGATCATCAATCAATATCCCTCCAATATAGTACATGCGGCAGCCCATGCGGCTCTTTCCGCCTCTCTTTCGGTCTCACCCGTGCCTATTATCAAAACATCGCCCTTTTTCATTTTTACATCTTCACAGAGCATTCTCATTCTTGTTTGCATGTTCTCATCGGCGTTTATCATTGGAATTCTCGGACCAGTCTCATCAAGTATAAGAGTGGATGCACCAAAGGCTCCCGTCGATATTGCGGCATCCCTCTGTTCCATTCCAGATTTTATTCTATGGGTGGCATCTCGGACGAGAACAGCGCTATTCGCTCTTCCCAGCGTTATGTATCCGACATCTATCTCTGGATGGTGTGAAACTCTCTTTTTGAGTTCTGCAAACATCTTATTTCCTTTATTTGTCAGATAACATCCGGTTGGAGAAGCCGTAACCAGCCCTATGTCCTGCAACTTCTCTATCAGGGTGCGTGCAGTCCCTTCACCCACGTCAAGAAGTTCTGCCAATGTCTTTCTACCTAAATTATTTTTTCCAATGTTGAAGAATGCCATGATAACATGGAAATTTGAATAGTTAGGCGATGGCCCTCTCTTTGGTGTGCTTAGCTCCCTTGTTATCTTTAAGATCGTAGGTATGTGCTCACCTCGCTATTTTTTCAATAATCTTTAAAGCCTCTTCTGCATCGTTTAGAACAACTGCACCATTATTTTTTAGTCTATCATATGTCTTCTTTGCCTCACCATGGGTAAAGTCTCTTTTTTCAATGGGCGTCTCCTCTATCATAATTACTGGCGTATTTTTCAAAGCGAGTTCGGCCGCCTCTAGGTTTTTTAGGTTTCCATAACCAAATGGTATGTTAGTCAGCACGACAACATCTGCTTTGTCAATTAGATCTAAATTGGCTTTGTGTGCCTCGCAAGAAATGGGTGAGAATGGAGCTTCGCTGACTATTGGAATGCCAAGATAATTCATTTCGTAATCGGTGTCTATTGCATTAAGTACACCTGCAGTTACATTATATCCTTTCTCTAGGAGAAGATACATCAACTGCGAGCCGGTACCAGCACCACATATTATATGAACAAAAAACGGTTTTATCCTTTTTG
This sequence comes from Halobacteriota archaeon, assembly GCA_042577985.1. Classification (GTDB taxonomy): domain Archaea; phylum Halobacteriota; class UBA148; order UBA148; family UBA148; genus UBA148. Next base: position 16,445 of record JBHPDI010000005.1, read on the forward strand.
AAACACCTTCAAATAATGGGTCAGAGGAGAGAATGCGGTCTCTACTCGGAAGTAAAGTAACGTATATCGAGTTAGTTATTGGTTGTCTTTTTACCAACGCCTCTACGCCATACACTCTTTTGATGTTTTCAGTCGTCAGAACATTTTCTGGTGATCCAAAAGAAAATACCTTTCTTTGATGTATTAACATAAGGCGGTCACAATAGATTGCAGCCAGATTTAGGTTGTGGAAGACAGCTATAACAATTATATTTTCTTCTTTACTCAATCTCTTTATCAAATCCAATATCTCTATTTGGTGGCCAATGTCAAGGTGATCGGTAGGTTCATCCAGGAGAAGAACTTTGGGCTCTTGGGCTAGAGCTCTGGCAATTATTACTCGTTGTTTTTCACCTCCACTCAACTCATTGATTGGTCTTTCTGAAAGGTGCCATGTGTTTGTCATCTCCATGGCTTTTCTGGCCACGGTTAGATCCTTATCGCTTTCACCGTCAAATCGACCTAGGTGGGGGGTTCGCCCCATAAGCACTATTTCTAGTGCAGTAAAAGCAAAGGTTATCACTGACTCCTGGGGCACCACGGCTAATTTTTTTGCTACCTCTTTGCTCGGCGTAGCGTAAACATCTTTTTCGTCCAGAAGAACCATTCCCATATAAGGCCGTAGCGTTCTGCTAATACTTCGAATCAAAGTTGATTTGCCTGAGGCGTTTGGTCCGATTATTCCTATGAAGTCACCTCCGCTAGCAGATAGTTCGATGCCATCTAGAACTGGGGTACTTTCATAACGACAAGCAATGTTATTGAGTCTTAAAGTGACGGATGTCATACATTGGCCTCCTAGTCTAGAATATAGACCTCTTTCGCTTTCGTAAAAGGTAAATGAAGAAAGGGGCACCAAAGAGTGCTGTAATGATGCCAACTGGTATCTCTGTGGGAGCAATGATCGTTCTTGCCAAGGTGTCAGCCCAAACCAAGAAGATCCCTCCTACAAGAGCTGAACATGGAAGAAGAATTCGATGATCAGGTCCCACCAAAATTCTCATGGTATGAGGTATTATCAGTCCAACGAATCCAATTATTCCACTGACAGCAACTGCCGAAGCAGTTATCAACGATGTAGAAATCATTATAATCTTTTTCAATCCCTCCACATCTACGCCTAGATGCTGAGCAGGCTCCTCGTCTAGAAGCATTACATTCAAATCCCTGGCGAATATGTAGATAATCGTTGTGCCAACAAAGATCAAGGGAAATGACATCAATACACGATCCCACGAGCTAGCCCAGAGACCTCCCATCAACCAAAAAACGATCCCGTGTAATTTCTCGCCTGAGATATACATCATAAATGATGTAATGGCTGATAGGAAAAGGGATACTGCTATCCCAGCTAGCAGTAAGGTTCCTACGGGTAACTTCCCTCCAACGCTGGCAATGTTATAAACTAAAAAAATAGCAGCAGCAGCACCAATAAATGCTACTAAGGGTATGGTGTACATGCCGAGCGTACCTAGTCCAAAGACTATTGCAAAGGTTGCTCCCAGGGCTGCTCCAGAAGATATTCCAATTATGTAGGGGTCTGCCATAGGATTCTTAAACAACCCTTGCATCGCTGTCCCTGCGACACCTAGTGCAGCACCCACAAGAACGCCCAAGACGATTCGTGGCAATCTTATCTGGAAGATTATGGTCTCCTCTGCAACAGACCATGAGGGGGCAACCAAGCTATCTACTAAAGGCAGTTTACTGGCTAGCATCTTTAAAACAACCAGTGAGGGTATGTGTGCCGGACCTAAGGTTGCTGTTATGACAATGGTTAATCCCAGGACAACTATTAGGTAGGTTACAATCAATCTCCAATGGAGTATTTTTTCAAGATAGCTCACTAGGTTTGCCTCCATACTACAAAATTTCCATAACCTTTATTCAAATAATTCTGGATGTATGCACCCAGCCACCTCTTCTAAGCCTTCTACAATCCTAGGACCTCTACGAGAGATGATATCGGGATCGATTCCATATACTCTATCATTCTTGACAGCACTTATCACACCCCATCCTGGCTGCCCTTTCAAATCATTAACTGTTATTTCTATTGTGCCCATCTGTTTGTTAAAAATAATCACATCAGGATCATGTTCGATTAATAATTCCAAGCTATATGCTACAGATTTTGCTTCTGCATCTGCAGCGATATTGTGTCCTCCTGCTAGTTCAATTAAGATATGGGCCAATGATCCAGGACCTGAAACTCTTAATGGATCCAGCCCGTGTATAAAGAGAGTTTTTGATAATTGATCCTCGTTTAGACCCTTCGTGTTATCGGTTATAGCTTTGATTCTATTTCTCATGTTTGCTGTTAATTCTTGGCCGATCTGTTCTCTTCCAGTAATTTTTCCGATTAGCTCTATATCTTCAAGTATTTCATACACATCCTCTGAGCCCAAAGCAACTACGGATAAGCCAAGTTTTTCCAATTCTTCCACGATGGCTCTTTGTAGGCTGGAGTCAGCAAAAACCAAATCAGGCTTCAAAGAAACAACTTTTTCGATGTTTACACTAACAAATCCACCAATTTCCTCTCTTTCCTGTGCTTCAGGTGGGTAATTGCAATATCTTGTTACACCCACAACCTTATCTTCCAACCCGAGGGCAAAAAGTATCTCTGTATTGCTGGGTGATAGAGAAATAATTCTATTCAGTTCATTGGGTATGGGTACATCTCTTCCTAAATCGTCTGTAATGATTAATGAACGCTCTTCTGCCCCCGGTGGTAATTCGATACAACCACTGGAGGATATAAGAAGCACTATCACCAAGATTATCCAGATATTCTTCAGACTCATAAAATCACCTTGGTTAATATATCCATCAAGTTGGTTAAGTTAACCATCTTTATATAGTTTATCGTTTCATAATAAAGCGATGCCAGCGATAGCAATCCACGGGACCACTTCTAGTGCAGGAAAGACGATTATAACGGCCGCTCTCTGCCGAATATTTGCTGATAAAGGATACATTGTTGCCCCTTTTAAGTCTCAGAATATGTCTCTCAACTCGTATGCAGTCTCAGGTGGTGAGATCGCCAGAGCGCAAGTATTGCAGGCACATGCCGCTAGGATTGAGCCTACCGCCGATATGAATCCGATATTATTAAAGCCAAAAGCAGAGCATATCTCTCAGGTGGTCATCCGTGGCAGACCTTATGCTGATATGAGCGTTAAAGATTATCATGACTTCGTGGAGAGGCAAGGACGAAGGATCGTTGAGAAATCCCTCAGACGTCTTTCATCAGAATATGATTTAATCATCATGGAGGGGGCAGGTAGTCCAGCGGAGATCAATATCTTAAAACGCGATATAGTAAACGTGTATCCGGCAAAATTGGCAGGGGCAAAGTGCATACTTGTACATAATATCGAGTACGGCAGCCAGCTTGCGTATTTATTCGGCACGTTAAACCTCTTGGATGATGTAAAAGAGTTGTACGGTGGAATTATAATCAACAATTCTCGAGGAACAGTTGACACATGCGAAATCGAACATATGGTAAAAAAACCGGTTTTGGGTGTAGTTCCTCACATTGAAGACTTGCGTCTACCAGAGGAGGATTCCTTATCGCTGAAAAGTCATGATGGAAATTTTGATGTCGGCGTTATACGCTTGCCTCATATGTCGAATTTCACAGACTTCGATGCACTAAAATTAGATGGGCTAAAGGTCCGTTATATATCCAAAGAAGATGAGATAAAGCGTGCTAGCGTTTTGATAATCCCGGGAACTAAGAACACGGTTCTAGATTTGAGATGGTTACGTGAAAAAGAACTGGATCATGCAATAATCCAAGCCGAGAATGAAGGCAAGGTCGTCATAGGGATATGCGGCGGCTTTCAAATACTTGGAAAGAAAATAATCGATAATGGGTTTGAATCTCATAGGGAGGAGATCAATGGTCTTGGATTATTGGACGTCGTAACGAGGTTTGACTCACATACTAAGATCACAAAACGCGTTAAGGGAACCGTAATCGGAGACGGAATATTGCAAGAATTTCAGGGAGAGGTCGTCACTGGTTATGAGATTCATATGGGCAAAACCACTCAAAGCGATAAACCCTGTTTTCTCATTAATAGGGGTGATAAAGTCATCCGGGACGGTGCGATTAAAGGAAGCGTATTCGGAACATACGTTCATGGTATTTTTGACAAACCTCCTGTACGAAAAGCAGTATTAAAAGCCATTCAAAGGCCATCTGAAACCATTGAGCAAGATCTGGATGATGAGATCAATAGGTTGGCTACAATCTTTTCTGCGAGCGTGGATGTTGGAAAAATAGAGGCATTTATATGAATAACCTGATGTTCTTAGGTGCGAAAAGTTGCGGAAAAAGCACAATAATGGATTCCTTATGCAGATTACTCATTGAAAAAGGCTACCGAGTATTCTCCTTTAATACTCAGGATGACATCCCTATGGAGTTTATTGCTCAATTTCGAGGCGAATATGATTCCGTCCTCTTGGAAGCCTCTGAACTGACAGATGTGAATATTGCGGATATGGCTGATGCCTCGGTTGTTTTGGTTGGAGATATAGAGAGGGGTGGTGTATTTGCCGTGCTATATGGGATGTATGTACTTCTAAAGGGTAGGTGTATCTCTGGCTTTTTGATAAACAAATTCAGAGGTGATGACCGAATATTAACGCCTGGTCTGAAGTTCTTGGAAGAAAAAACGGGAGTTCCGTTTCTAGGATTAATTCCATATGTCTCTGAAGAGGACGAGTTCATCGAGATTTTCAGGATGAGCGTGGAGTTCGATTTGATGTCAAAAATATTGGGTGTTGACCTATGAGGGTCAGAAAAGAAGTATTGGGATTAGGACAATGCATACATGGAGGGAGGGCGCCAGAAGTTATTTGGAATAGCGGAAAGATGATAGACTTCAGCACCAATGTCAATCCAGTTGACCATCCTGATATAAGAGAGATATTGCTAGGTGCATGTGAAAACGTCCATAGGTATCCAGATAACCAATATGTAAAATTTAGAGAAGCAGCAGCATCTTTTGCAGGTGTTCACTGTGAAAACATAGTCCCAGGAAATGGGTCTGTAGAGATAATCAGGCTGTTTGCTGAGCTGATCATTGAACATGGTGACAAAGTCATAATAACCTATCCAACTTTTTGTGAGTATGAGTTTAATTGCAGGTTTTTCGGTGCAAAACCCCTTTTTGTCGAGCATTCAAAGTTAGATACAATATCGGATGAAATGCTGGAGGTATCTAAGATCCTTTTTATATGCAACCCAAACAATCCGACCGGAGAATTGATTCGGCGCTCTAGTTTAGAAGAATTGGCACATAGATGTATCAAAAACGAGACACATCTATTTGTGGATGAAACGTTTATCGAACTCTCTGATCCCGAGCAAAGCATCGGTAATATTGCAGCCAAAGAGGACTACATCTTTGTTTTGCGATCACTGACTAAGTGCTTTTCCATTCCAGGAATTAGGATTGGATATGGCATAGGCTCCAGAAGGGTGATCGAATTGATGAATAAATCACGGCTTTCATGGAATCTAAGTTGTTTTGCCGAGGCAGTTGGCATCTACCTTTTTCAAAAATCTAATTACTTGGAAGAATCGCGTGAGCTGATAAAAAGTGAACGAAAATGGTTGATAAATAAGCTGAGCGAAATTGGGGGTGTACGTCCCTTAGAAAGCGATGTAAACTTCATCTTGCTTGATGTTACTGGGACTGGTTTCAGTTCTAGCGAGCTGACAGAGTGTATGCTTTATCATGGTTTTCTGATAAGAAATTGTAGTTCGTTCCAATCGTTAGGAGAAGACTATGTCAGGGTGGCTGTGAGAACTAGGAAAGAGAATGAGAAACTCGTCGCCGCACTAAAACAGGTCATCGATCCGAATGCTAGAGAGAGTTGTGAGCACTATCCATGTCATTTCTTGGGGCAGGATTGTACATTCTGTTTCTGCCCCTTTTACCCTTGTAAGGACAATCGCCTTGGAAAATATGTGAAAACATCATCGGGCGGAGTTGCATGGAGTTGCATTGACTGTGATATCCTCCATCAAAAAGATATTGTACAGGATATGCTGGACGGACTCCTTGCAAGTGATGAATTGACCAAAGTCTGGAAAATCATAGAGAGGAGACTATGAGCTGGAAGATCTTGCTAATTGCAATCATAATCGATCTCGTTTTTGGTGAGCCTTCCGAAAAACTTCATCCAGTGGTATGGATCGGTAAACTTATGGGGGGTTTACGGGTGCACATGAACGAGTCAAAGGTATGTGGGGCGATTTTGGCCTTAGGCATTGTAGGCGGTTTTACATTAGGAGGATATTTAATCGCCCTTATACCTGGTATCTTAGGCTTGTTCATATCAGCTTATTTTCTAAAGGCGACGTTTTCTATAACTTGCCTATCAGACACGGCAAATATGGTGAAAAAACATCTCGATAGTGACGATCTTGAGAATGCTAAGAAGGATTTGCCCAAGCTTGTGGGAAGGGATACAGAGCAGCTATCAAAAAAAGAGATGAACTCTGCAGTCATAGAATCGGTTGCAGAAAACTTCGTTGATGGAATTTTTTCGCCCTTATTCTACTTCATGCTTTTTGGATTACCAGGGGCATTGGCATACAAGGCGATCAACACTCTAGATTCCATGGTCGGACAAGGCAATTTTGGATACGTCTCTGCAAGATTGGATGATCTGGTGAACTACATACCAGCAAGGCTATCCTTGCTCTTTATATCGGCAGGATCCATTTTCTATGATTCACCTCTTTCTGCACTGAAGGTATCGTGGAGAGATCATGGCTTGACAAAAAGTCCGAATTCTGGATGGCCGATGGCTGCGATGGCAGGTTCATTAGAGATATCTCTTAAGAAGCCAGACCATTATATACTTGGTAGTGATCTTGACATGCCAAAAACACATCATATAAAAAGTGCAATACGTATTATGAAAATGTCAACGATGTTTGTAATACTTGTATTTTTTATGATCGCATATTTTGTACCAATGTACTATTAGGGGGCGGAGATATCGATGAAAATTAAAGAGCTGCTAGAATCACAGGGGATATCGATTGAAAAAATCGTTTCTGCTGCAATGCAGATGCACGTCCCTCATCCTGGTGTTGAGACCAAAGAGGAGGCGAGAAAGATCTTTGGAAGGGAGCTGGAGCACGCATTGGCAGACCCGAATCTATGTGCCCTAATCTATGCCGGTCTCGCTATTGAGAGAGATGTTGCTAAAGGATTGATTTACTTGGGCGAGAGGTATCATCTAGATGATGCATCACTGATAGCTGACGAGGTGCTAGGTATGAGTATTTCAAAATACATAGGCGGCTATAAGGGCTTGTTTGAGTACATTCGATGCGATAAATCCAAGCCAGGCATAGTGGCTGAACTTGGTCCTTTCATGGATGACGTGGTTGCAGGGCTCATAGGAGGCATTTCAGCAAACATGTATGATGCAGGTCTGAGAAAGAATCAAGGAAGATAAAAATGAATGGATCTCTCTCTACAATAAAAGCAGGCATAGGTTTTTTCACCACCATTCCAGTTGGAATAGACGTTGAGGGTATGCAAAAGCTTAGTTTAAATACATACGTGTTCCCACTTGTAGGCGCCATCATAGGTCTTTTGGTTGGCTGCATTGGAATTGTACTAAGTCATTTGCCACCATATTTGTTTTCCGCCTTACTCATCTTCATTTTATATCTCGTTACTGGGCTGAATCATTTAGACGGATTAATGGACTTTGGAGACGCTCTCCTTACACATAATACTGTGGAGGAAAAAATCAGGGTCATGCGCGACCCATCGGTGGGTGTAGGTGGGATTGTTTTTTGTGTGGTATCACTATTGATACTTTTCTCTGCTATAACTACACTCCAGCAGAACATATTGTTCGCAATCTTGGCGGCTGAGATTTGCGCCAAGCAATCCATGGTAACGGCAGCAATGTTCGGAAGCAGTATGCATAAAGGATTGGGATCTATATTCATTGATAATGTTACCATGCGCGATTTCCTTATCGGACTGATATTTTCGATGATAATTTGTTGTCTTACTTTAGGTATAGGAGGAATCATTGCTTTATTTGCCGCACTTTCATCTGCATTGATCGTTGTACGTATATCAAATCATAACTTTGGTGGTGTGAGCGGCGACTCTCTGGGAGCGACCAATGAAATTGGGCGCATATTGGCGTTGATTGTGGGGGGATCAGCATGGACTCTATTGTGATGGCAGGGGGGTCTGGAACTCGATTGGGCAGAGGAGATAAACCACTGATAGATTTACATGGAAGGCCTATGATATCCTACGTATTGGATGCGCTTCTACAAAGCGAAAAAGTCGATGAAATTTTTGTCGTAACATCCCCCCATACTTTGAAAACAAAAAGGTATTTAGATGCCCATTTTCCAGTGATCGAGACGATGGGCATTGGATATGTCTCTGATTTAATAGAAGCCACTGAGACCATAGGAATAAAATCACCTTTTCTAATTGTAATGGCAGATTTGCCTTTTCTAGATTCGGGGATAATCGATAAGGTAATATGCGTATATTTGATGGTGAACAAGCCGGCATTATCTGTTTATGTCCCCCTTCAAGTTTGTAATGATATCTGCAGACGCCCTGATATTGTCTTGAATAGAGGAGGACAATTGATCGTACCCGTAGGATTGAACATCTTGGATGGGTGCTTGATAAAAGAGGAGCAAGACGAGCATTTGCTCATAATGGATGAGCCTGCACTTGCCGTTAATGTGAACAGGACTGAAGATCTGAAAATTTGGGAGAAATTTGTTGGAAAGATTATATGATTTATATATCGGAATCTATCAATCCTTTTTCCATATTGGTTTTTGGACGAAATGAAGGTATGGGAGAGATATTTATGTATATCAACGATGCCTTTGATCTCAATTACCCTTATAAAATTGAGACGATATCGGACGCTTACAAAAAATCTTTAGAGTCGAACGATCTTTAGCAAATCTGCTTTTGTTATTATGCCTGTTGTCATCCCCTGTTTTATTGTTAATACTGCCGGACTATGTTGTAAGAGAGGTATTACTATCTCTACTGGCGCATCTTCGCTTATCTGGGGCAATTCTTTTTCCATCACGCTCTCTGTGGGTCTTTCTGATTGTTTCTTCGGATCTTTCTTTTGGACTATAAGGTTGGTTATGGCTTTTTCCGTGATAATTCCGATAGGCGTATTTTCATCATATACTGGCAGCTGTGAGATATCATATTTTTGCATGAGTTCTATTGCCCTATAAATCGAATCTTTTTTATCTACGCATACTACCTCTTTATTGCTTATTTCTCTTGCCAATATCGTCCTTTTTTGTTTAGCAATCTCGTTTTCTAGGGCTTTGAATATCCTTTTGACATTTTTATAGGAGGGGTCGATTTTTCCACCTTCTATCTTTGCTATCAATGATTGACTCACACCTGCATAAGATGCCAATTTTTTTTGCGAAAGACCAAGACTTCTTCTCCTTTTTTGTATTTCTACAAGATCCGGAAGCATGGTTATTTGTATGCATTACAACTATATATTCTCTTTGGAATATTTTATTCAACAATCTATTTATATCGGAATAACAAATTTATATCAAGACAGCATATAGGTGGTTCAGAATGGTGGAAAAAACAGTCCAAGAAATCAACCAGAAGATCAAGGATGGTAGCGTACATGTGGTCACTGCGGAACAGATGACTGAAATAGTAGAAGAACTTGGACCAAAGGATGCGGCTAGGGAGGTAGATGTCGTCACCACTGGCACCTTCGGTGCGATGTGTTCATCCGGAGCGTTTTTGAATTTTGGGCATTCTGACCCCCCGATTAAAATGCAAAAAGTGTGGATGAACGATGTGGAGGCATATGCTGGCCTTGCGGCCGTGGATGCATACATCGGCGCCACGCAACTTTCTAAATCACGAGGGATGGAATATGGTGGCGGACATGTGATAGATGACTTAGTATCTCGCAAATCCGTTCATACAAGAGCTGTTGCATATGGCACAGATTGTTATCCCAGAAAAAATATTGAAACTACTATCACGATAGACGACTTGAATCAAGCGACCATGTTGAATCCCAGAAATGCGTATCAAAGATACAACGTCGCAACAAATTCATCTGATAGAACATTGTATACATATATGGATACTCTCCTCCCAAACTGCGGAAACGCCACATACTCTGGTGCTGGAGTGTTATCTCCTTTATATAATGATCCGAACTTTGAGACCATAGGTGTGGGATCTAAAATTTTTCTCTGTGGTGCACTTGGACACATCATTGGAGAGGGGACACAGCATGAACCCCAAAATGGCCTTGGAACCCTGATGGTTACAGGAAATCTAAAGGAGATGAGTCGTGAGTTTCTCAGGGGCGCGACTTTCTATGGGTATGGCACCTCTCTGTATGTTGGGCTCGGAATACCGATTCCGATCTTAAATGAAAACATTGCAAAAAAAACAGGAATAAGTGATGCAGATATCATCACAAATGTGTTGGATTATTCCCATCCAAGAAGGACAAGACCAACGCTCAGAAAAGTCTCATATGAGGAACTGAAATCAGGTGTGATTGAGCTTGATGGCAAAGAAGTTCGTACTTCATCCGTATCCAGCTTTTTTATGGCTAGAAAAGTTGCCTCAACGCTAAAGCATTGGATCGAGAATGGTGAATTTATGATATCTCAGCCCATAGAAAAACTACCAACGGACACCATATTTAGACCAATGAAACAGATAGATGAAAGCCTATTGGTCAAAGACGTGATGTCAAGAAAGATGACCACCATTAGAAAAGGGAAAAGCGTTGAAGATGCTGCCAAGTTGATCATGAAAGGGAAGTCCACTCATCTGCCAGTAATATCTGAAGATGATAGGTTGATCGGCATAATAACTGCATGGGACATCTCTAAGGCAGTAGCCAAATCGAAGTATGATAAGCTGGACAGAACGATGACCAGGAGAGTTATTACCGCCACATTAGACGAACCGATAGAAGTCACAGCTAGAAAATTGGAAAAATACAATATCTCAGCATTGCCAGTTATAGACAAAAATCGCAAGGTCGTTGGAATGATAACAAGCGATGACATAAGCAAATTAATTGCGAAACGAAAGGGCATCGTAACTACCAGCAATCCCAAAATAAAAAAGGTGAAAGGAAGAACGTAGTATTAATTGGTGATATGATATGAAGATATTTCTCAGATTTGCCCCTGAGATAAATCAAGAGCCGCATATATCAGAGGTGATTCTTGAAACGGGGGCTAAATTGAACATCAACAGGGCAAGCGTAGATGCAGTAAGTGGTGAAGTGGTTATCGACGTTCCAGATGAAAAGTCCGATGAGGTGATAAAATTATTCCGCTCAAGGGGAGTAGAGGTATCTGTCTTAGAGCACCCTGTCATTTTGGATGAGGATGAATGCGTTAAATGCGGTGCATGTATCTCTGTTTGCTATATCAAAGCACTCAGTTTCAAAGATGACTGGAGTATTGCATTAGATGAGAAAAGCTGTAATCAGTGCGGTGCATGCATAATAGCATGTCCACATGGTGCATTGGAATTTTAATGAGAACCTGTTTCCGGCTAAAAGAGACCAATGTAACCATCACTGCTGATGAAAAATACGTGGAAGTTGCCAAACAAGTTATCAGAGAACAAAGAGGACATTTGGATCGATATATTCTTTCTGATCCTTTTTTTCAAATAACACTTGAGCCATACTATCCGAAAAAGAATGCGCCTAATGTTGTGGAGAGGATGTGTGAAGCTGGTAATGCTGTCGGTGTGGGACCAATGGCTGCTGTGGCTGGTACAATTGCAGAAATGACGGTTGAATCTATGATGCAAAAAGGTGCCAAGCACGTGATAGTTGATAATGGGGGGGACATAGCATTGGTGAATGAAACCCCTGTAAATGTTGGCATCTATACGGGCGAATCTTCTATTAAAGATATTGCACTGCAAATCGAGCCTCAAGAGTCAATGATAGGTATCTGCACATCCTCGGGTAAAGTTGGCCACTCGATCAGTTTCGGTAATTCGGATGCAGCTACTGTTGTCTCCTCCAGTGCAGCACTTGCGGATGCGGCTGCGACTGCATTAGGCAACAAGACGGTATCCAAGAAAGACATTGGGAGAGTATTTGATGGTATCAAGAATGTCGAAGGTGCCTTGATGGTCTATGGAGATAGTATGAGAAAATGGGGTAAACTTCCCAAAATAGTGAAAATGTCTGTAAGCTTGGATCTAATAACTAGGCCCTGAATAAGACTAATTAATAAAATACAATACATCGATCATGAAGCATGTCATTACCTAAAATGACATAAAAACTACATATTTTCATTAAAACTTTAACCAAATCCGTATTTTGACTTCGACGGTTTATCGGGAAGTCTCACACAAAGGGTAAATCTATAGACGGCTTTACCTTCTTGAACCCTAATATATCTCGTACTCTCTGTTCTTTTTCCACCCACAACTTTCAATATCTTCGCAACGGTATGCCTAGCATCATTTAACGATGACATATATACGTCATACCCATTTTTTGTATCAGATATTTGGTACTCACTTTCTCCCTTGTATCTGTCGATTATGTTGAGGATCGATTTTCTCTCATTCTCCTCGATCTCTCTACTTGCCCTTATTTGGATGATCGTATCCTGATTAGACAACCGTCATACTCCCTTTTTTTCCTAGGGTTAACTGCGGCTCTCCTTGGAATTCATTGACGAACGCATCCTTTATCTCTACAACATCTCCGACTTTGACCTCTTCAATGTTTTTTCCCCAGAGAGTGAATGGTATCGTTCCGGTCTCATCTTCTAACGTTGCCGTAGCAACTTCCAGTGTTCTACCGTTTCTCGTCTCAACTTTCCTCGGGCTTTGCTTATCTGCTATGGTTCCCTTTAGATAATCAACAGCATCTCTTGGTTTAAGCTCTTCTATTTTCAGTTTTTTCACCTCCTTTATCTCTCTATCTGTTTTTATGTTATTTATGTTAGTATTTATGTTAGTATTTATGTTAGTATTAAATCATTGGATAATGGAATTTTGGGATTATTTCCGGCTTTGCACAAAAATTACCCTTTAGTGCAGCTCCTCTCTCAAACATCCAACATCAAATAACGTTATAATTGTTTCCTTATTATAGCATATACTATTTTAATAATGCACATTAAGAGGTGCATTGATAATAGATGCTGAAAAATAATCGCAAAATTTTAATTTGGATATTGGCACTGATGGCATTTGTAGTTTTAATCAGTGGGTGCATCAGTGATCAAGATATAGGTATAGGTATAGAAGTCTCCAAACAAAACCAGGTCTGCATAAAAGATAATTGCTTCTATGTTGAACTGGCTACAACTCCTGAGGAACGGGCTCTTGGTTTAATGTTCAGAGAACATCTTGATCCAGACAAAGGCATGCTTTTTATCTTTGAAGAAGAAGGGGTGCATCCATTTTGGATGAAGAATACTCTAATCCCCTTGGACATAATCTGGATCAGTGAAGACAAAGAGGTTGTTTTTATAAGCAAGAACACTCAACCTTGCAAAACGGATATTTGCCCCAGTATAAATCCAGGTAAAAAGGCAAAATACGTCTTAGAAGTAAATGAGGGTATTTCAGATAAGATTGGGCTGACCGTGGGTGATAAAACATTGATACTTTGCAATTATTAAATGGATAAAAAAAACACCCATAACAATTGAATAAAATAAATCGATTTGAGATACCTCGTTCTCAGACAAACCCTAAAATATACTGTAATACATCTTATTTTTGACATGTCAAAAGATCCAGCTGGCAAACCAGTTATAATAAACGTGAACATAGAAAGACAAGAAAAAGATAAAATTCGTATCGCTGCAGAATTAATCAGAAATGGCGGCTTGGTCGCTTTTCCAACCGAGACAGTATACGGTCTGGGAGCTAACGCTCTAAACCCGGAAGCGGTTGCCAGTATATTCAGAGCCAAAAATCGACCAGCGGACAATCCCATTATAGTGCATGTTGCTGACAAGGAAGAGGTGTACAAGCTGACGAAAGATGTTCCAGTGATTGCAGAGGATTTAATGGACTTTTTTTGGCCAGGTCCGCTGACACTCATAATAAAAAAATCTGAAATCGTGCCATACGTGACCACCGGTGGTTTAGATACGGTAGCCATAAGAATGCCTGATCATAGAATCTCCCTTGCCCTCATAGAAGAATCGGGAGTGCCCATCGCAGCGCCAAGTGCCAATACCGCAGGAAAGCCCAGTCCGACTAATGCAAAACATGTGATTGAGGATTTGGGGGCTAAGGTAGATATAATACTTGACGGAGGGCCAACTATGATAGGAGTTGAATCCACGGTTCTTGATCTGACGTCTTCTAGGCCAAAGATTTTGAGACCCGGCGGCATCACCTCTGAAGAGCTAATGGAATTTTTGGGAGCCATTGATCCGGCCGGGATAGAAATGGAAAGGGAGGTTGCTTTATCTCCAGGAATGAAACACAAGCATTATGCACCTAACTCAGATATGATCGTGGTGGAAGGGGATGATTTTGAAATAGTCGTGCGAAAGGTTCAGGAACTCGCTGATGAACATATGAAAAAAGGAAAGAAAGTGGGAATAATGGCAACCAGCGAAAGTCCTGCATACGATGCAGATATCGTTAAGATTGCCGGAAGCAGAGCTGATCCAAGGACGATTGCTAGAAATTTGTTTGAAATCCTCAGAGGTTTCGATGATCAAAGAGTCGACATAATCTTAGTGGAGGGCGTTGAAACAAAGGGTATCGGGCTCGCAATAATGGATAGGTTGGAGAGAGCAGCAGGCCATAGGGTCATCAGAGTTTAAGGATGTCATTTTCATTGAAAAAGGAATAATTTGTTTGCTCCATTTCAACTACACTAATCCCAAGAAGATCTAAAAGTACTCTTTAACGGTCTCTATAGCACAATTTCGCTTCTTACCTCCTATATATTGGATCAAATATCCGATACATTCCAGAATTATTTTGGTGCAAACATATTAATATCAATGAAGTCTAGAATCGTTTAATCAACAAAAAAACTGAGCAAGATAAAAATCCTTTAGAAGTTAGGAGTAAGCTTTGCATAAAAAGTAGGGAAAAGTAGAACATTATGTGCAAAGCTTTAGGAGTGAAAAAGATAAATAGTTCGGATATAACAATAATCTGGAGAAATATCCGAACCGAGTCATGATATAAGGAATTAAGTTAGGATATAAGGAATTATATACAATGCCATGCCCTAAAATTAGGGAGAATCGGTCTTATGTGGCTGACTTTAAGAAAATAAGTAAAATAAAAAATGTGAGAGCCGAGGTCAATGTTTGCTTTGGCTAGTAATAAGGAACCCAGCTTTCTACTTTGAGAATTTGAATGTAGCAGTGAGAGAATGATGTATAATAAATCAAAAAAACATATAAGCATTATCTTTACCGGAGGGACAATCGGAGCATATATTGATAAAGGGGTAATGAAGGTATATGATAACCCAGAGGAGCTGCTGCAAGTATTAGTAGAAAAAAAGCCAGAAGTAAACACATTTGCTGAACTTAGCATAAAGAGAGCTATAAATATTTTAAGTGAGGATTTGGTGCCTTCTGACTGGGGAAAGATTGCCAAGATTGTAGCAAGAGAGATTAATCACAATTATGCTGATGGAATTGTGATAACACATGGAACCGATACCCTACCTTTTAGTAGTGCTGCTTTAAGCTTCATGTTAAAGGGACTGACTGTCCCAGTAGTTTTGACCGGTTCAAATCTTCCGCTAACTGCTGAAGGGACCGATGCCGTTCAGCATCTCTACGATAGCATCTTGATAGCAAGTAAAAGCAATCTTGCTGGAGTATTTGTTGTGTTTAAAGGTAAAGATGGGTGCTCTCATATCCACCATGGAACCCAAGTTAGACAAATGCAGCCATTGGAAGACTATTTTGAAAGTATCAAAAATAAGACTTTAGGGTATGTAAAGGAAGAAAAGATTTATTTATCTAATAAAGATTATAAAAAGAGAACTCAATTAACCGAACGGGTTAGAACAGAGACAGCGCTTGAGACCAATATCTCCTACTTTTCCATCTTTCCTGGTTTTGATCCCAAACTGATACATTGTTCAGTAGTAGAAGGTAAAAAGGCCATCTTACTTAGACTGTATCATAGTGGAACAGCTTGTACTCGAAAAGGAAAGTTTTCAATTATAGAAAATGTAAAAGATGCTACTTCGACAGGTATTTTTGTTTTTGCCTTATCACTTATCTCGAATACTAAAGATAACACTCCTTACCCCAGTGTAAAGAAATTTCTTGAGATGGGGGTTATCCTTTTAAAAGATATGAGTCCAGAGTCAGCAATTGTAAAATTAATGTGGGTTCTTGGAAATTGTAAAGGCGTAGAAGAAATAAGAAAGAAAATGCTTGAAAACATTGCCTATGAAATCGTTAAATAACAATTCAAAGGAGGTTAAAAAAAGATGAAAAAAACATCCACGGAAAATATTATTTTGATCCTTGCATCTTTTACATCTTTAGGTAGTTTGATAGGTCAAGCTTATTTTCCAGAGCCCTTTCAATCAATTTTAGTTTATATTTTGATTGTTTCAATTCTAATTTTGGTAGGATATTTATTAAACATTAAAATTTTTAACTCATTTTTTTCAAGGATACTCTTTGGCAAGACTTATGACCTTTATAGAATTGATGATGAAGAAGGTGTACTTTGGAAAGGAAGCATTAGAAATGTTTCTTTAAGGGTAGTTACAATTCAAACTATTCTGAAGCAATTCAAAAATACGTTTGATGAAAATGGATTATCAGAAGACGAATATAAGGAAACTTTAAAAAGAGCAGGATACGATATTGGAAAAGGTTTTGCGAAAGATTTTAAAATAGTTCTTGATGAACAGCAAGTTCAAGAAAGAAAAGAAGTTCAGAAGTTTTTAAATTTGTGGAGTGATTACGATGCAACTGCAGGATTTGGGAGATTTACATTTAATTTAGATTTTACTCATTTATTTGGAACTGTTGTGCTTAAAAACTCTTTTTTAATATATAACGTAATAAATGGAAGAACTTCTCATTGTGCTTTTATGGAAGGGTATATTGCAGGAGTTATTAAAGCTGTTACAAAAAAGGATGTGTTAGTAAAAGAGATCAATTGTGGGGAAGAATCAGAAGAAGATAAATGTGTATTTAGAATTCAATAATGGAGGTGTTCATTTTGGAATATTTTAGGAATTATCTAGAGATGTTAGAGATATTATGTAAAGAACCTCGACCTGCAGGCTCTTTTCGAATTAGCGAAATAAAAGACTACCTTTCATATACTCTTTCAAAATTAGGATATGACGTTCAAGTGCAGACTTCTCCATTTGAAAGTTGGGAGTTGATCGAAGAACCAAGAGTGAAGTTTCTAAAGCCAACAGAAATAGAAATAAGTTGTATACCTGTTGTTTGGTCTGGCTCTATTTCTGAAGCAGAAGTAGTTGGTAAATTAGAACCTGCTGGAAAAATAAAGACCTTTGAAGCCTATGAATGGGATAGATATGCAGTGATAAATTCAGAAGGGGAAGCTCTTGTTTACTTAATAACCAGGGAAGATATGGTATGGGCACAGCCTTTGGATAACCCCCTTCAGAAAATTCCATATATTATTGTTGATACTGAATCCTGTAAGATGATTAAAAGTTGGATAGAGAGGAATAAGGAGATTGAAGTCTTGGTTTCAGTTAAGTCAATGTATATTCCAGACGTGAGTATAAATAATATTATTGTATCTCCAAAAGGTAAAGAATGCGATGTTTTAGTATGCGCTCATTATGATTCTATGTTCAATACCGTAGGTGCCCATGATAATGCGAGTGGTACTGTAGCCTTAATGGATTTAGCAGAAAGATTTTCTAAAAAAGATCGTAATATCCGATTCATTCTCTTTGATGCTGAGGAATGGAACAAGTTTGGTGCTTATTCTTATGTAGAAAAACTTAAAAAGAATAACGAATTACAGAGAATAAAACTTATGGTAAATATAGATTCAATTGGATTTGGTGAATCTATATACCTCTTGACATCTACAGGCATAGAAGAGAAGGTTAAAGAAATAGTTTCAAACACAGAACTATTCAAAAAAATTCCTATTGATGTCAGTTCAAAAGATGAGTTTCCGCAGTTTGACTCATGGCCATTTATGAAGAATGGGGTACCTGTTATTCAGATAGGTACAAAAGGTAATCCACCTGTTACTGTTTTGGGAAAAGGTGAGAGTATTTTCCATAACCCAAAAGATACAATTGAAAATATTGAACCTGAGATGATAGAGAATGTTGTTTTACTGGTTGAAGAGTTTTTGGAGAATTATTCCTAAATTTTGGTCAACGGAGGTCTAAAATGGGGTGTACAATTGGTGTGGTCTTTTCAAAACCCAATAAAGTTATCTTGTTTAAAAATAGAGATCTCGATGTTGTCAAAGAAAATCCAGAGCCAGTAATTGAACAAGGAAGTAAATATCGTTATATCAAATTTGGAGTCGACATTAAAAATCAAATCCCTGGAGTTTGGGCGGGAGTTAACGAGGAAGGAGTAGCAATTCTTGGTGCAGATGGTAATTGTATCTTAAACTTCGAAGGAAATAAGTATGGAGATGCTAGAAAGACATGGGAAGCTTATGAAGAAGTCCTTGCGAATACTAAATCTATTGAAGAAGCCTATAAATTACTTATTGATTTTTATACTATGCATAATATTGGCGGGACAGGAGATATAGTTTTAGTTACAGATCGTACAAAGGCAGTCGTTCTTGAATATTCCCTAAATCTTTGGGGCATCCAATTTATTATTGATCAGCCTTATGCAGTTAGGACTAATTTCTTCAACATCTTAAAACACCTAAGGCCGCCACCAGAAGAAAATAGTCTCCATTTGAGTTCTGCTAAAAGATATGAGAGGACAATAGAGTTGCTTTCCAAAAAAAGTTTTAGGACCACTGTTGACGATATAAAGCAACTATGTAGGGATCATCTAAATGGTCCCAGTAATTTCTCCATATGTCGGCATGGAGGTAAGGAGGAACACAAAACTCTCTGCTCCTCAATTATAGAAATTAGTGATGAAGAGATTATAGCTCATTATATAATGAATCAATTCCCTTGCGAATCTGATTATAGAAGGCTCTCTTTAACTTGATTTATTCCTTTCTATAAGACTAATGGTTAAATTTTGTCAGGTTTGAATTTTGTCTTGGCTACGGTTGGGGGAAAGAGGGCAGCAGGTAATAGCGTCATCAGAGTTTAATGTTTTCATTTATTCTTCCAACACAAATCTTTCAATTTATTCTAATATCTTATTTTGTTGCCAGCTTTGTCAAATTAATTTTTAAAAAAAGCATAAGTTGCTTATTCCATTCCCACTAAGTTCCCACTACATTAATCCCAAGAAGCACTAAAAGTACTCTTTAACGGTCTCTATAGCACGTGCAATCAGTTCAGCACATCTATCCAGGTCTCTTAGGTTGATCACCTCGACTGGAGAGTGGATATATCTCGTTGGTATGTTTACCGACCCAGAAGGTATACCTGCCTTTGTTAGCTGAATTTCGGTTGCATCCGTCGTACCTCCGCTGGAGACGTCCAACTGATATGAAATTTTTTTCCTATTGGCTGTCTCCTTAAGCCATTTTAATACTGTTTCTGACGTAATGAGTCCACGACCAGATCCATCCAAGACCGTTATTGAAGGCCCCTTGCCAATTTCTATGGTAGAATCTTTTTTTTCTATACCAGGATGATCACCCGCAATCGTGACGTCCGTTGCAATCGCAACGTCTGGGCTTAGTCCAAAGGCAGACGTCTTCGCGCCCTTTAGTCCAACCTCCTCTTGAACGGTTCCAACTGCATGCACCGTTACATCTGTATCTGTTCGCTTTAGGGCTTCAATCAACATCACAAGCCCTGCCCTATCGTCGAACGCCTTTCCGGTAACCATGTCATTTGCCATGGGGTGGAATTCTCTGTCTATGGTGATGGGTGTGCCTTCTACTATACCTAATTTTTGTGCATCTTTTTTACTTGTCGCCCCGACATCGATGAACATGTTGTCTGCGTCGATCAACTCCTTCTTTTCCCCCTCTTTCATCCTATGGACTGGCTTTGATCCTATGACGCCTGTTATCGCCCTTTTTTCTGTGTGAAATATGACGCGTTGGTTAAGTAAGGTCTGATCAAACCAGCCGCCAACCTTGACGAATTTGATAAAACCGTCGTCATCCACATATTTGACCATCAGGCCAATCTCATCCATGTGTGCGGCCAGCATGATAGATGGCGCCTCCCCCCTCTTCGTAGCAATGATATTTCCAAGTTTGTCCGTACTAACCTCATCGACATATGGATGAATTTCCTCTTCAACGATCGCCCTGATACCCCCCTCATGTCCGGAGATGCCATGCGCGTTTGACAGTTTTTCCAGTAAATCCTTTATTTTCTTCATGCTATCACTCCAAGGTTGCATGTCTTCGATTAAGATCTTCAGCACTCTTCTTGGTGATTTCCATCAAAGCAGCCACGACCCCATCTAAAAAGATCATGGATGCGGTCTCGAATAACGTTCCCAGTGGTGCCAATGGTCTATGTGTTCCCCTTACCTGACGCTCTAGGTAATCCATATCGTCTGTATTGACCTTCGCCCCTAGTACGATCAACACATCAGCATTCCTTGCCGATGTTGAATTTGGGTTTGATGTAATCGAGACGATCTTCGCTCCCAGATGCTTTCCGATTTGGGCTAAACCAACCACGGATTGGGTTTCACCTGAACCAGAGATTACCACTAATAAGTCGCCTTTTTCCACAGAGGGGGTGTTGGTCTCCCCTACTACGAAAACATTAAGTCCGAGATGCATCAGCCTCATTGCGAATGCTTTGCCAACCAACCCCGAACGTCCAGCGCCTAACAAAAATATCTTTCTTGCTTTTAGGATTTGATCGATCACATCTCTTATTTCTTCATCTTCGAGATTCTCAACTGAATTAATGATATGAGCACCCATCATCTTAACCGATGACTTGACCGTGCTCAGATTTTCATCTTTTGATTTTGACATTAATGATCTCCTTCATCTTCAAAGCGTCCACCTCTAATAAAGGTGATTCACAGATGACCGTAGCATCGTATTCTCTCTCTGTCAAAACCTCTGCCAGATGTTCAAAGCTGGGCTCGTTATCCACAGGTATGTGTTTTCTTTCATTTCCTTTCCCATATTCTACTCCACTAAAATGGATGTGAAGTTCATCGAATAAATCAAACCTATCAAGTACTTCCTCAAAATCACTTTTGCTTTTTAAAGAGCCATTGCCTCTGGCATGTATGTGGCCAAAATCGATCACTGGTGCCGTTCCTTCAATCTCAGAAGTGATTTTGATAATCTCATCAAGGGTGCCAAACTGACTTCGCCTGCCAGAGGTTTCAAGGCCGAGAAGCACTTTCTTTTCTATTCTTTCTTTGAGCTCCTCACAAGCGTTCTTTACCAGTTCAAACGTGTTTTCTTTTTTTGAATAATATCCAGGATGGAAAACAACTATATGTGCATTCATTTCGATCGCCCTCAAAGCGGAGTTGATGATGAATTTTTTGCTTTTTTCGATCGTATCTTTGCTCCCAGCGAGGTTAATGTAATATGGGGCATGCACTGAAAGTTTGATGCCAGTCTCTTTTGCAGTCTCACCAACACTCTTTGCAGCGTCGCTATTCATAAAAATGTTCCTGACAAACTGAACTTCCATGGCATCCAATTTAATCTCGGAAAGATATCTGATGCCAGCATCCATTCCTTTTCCCTTTTTAGCCTGGGGGATTCCTGCTATACCCATCTGAATCATCTTTGAATTCCATCCTTCTCATCTGCCAACCCATCACATTATCGTTTAGTTCTGTGAAGAGTAGCATTATCTTAGTAACGTTGCCGTTCCATAGAAAACTTTTTTGAGTATCCCCTCTCCTTAGTTCATCGATAACGGATTCAGCAAAACACACCATTGCATCTTTTCTTGAAAGCGGCACGTGGAAAACAACTCTATATTTCCCTTTTGTCCTTGCATAAGAAACTAGAACATAACCCCTGCTCTCGTATTTTTCGATGGCATCGAAATCACAGATGACTTCACTTTCATATCCAACGGAGGGGTCGACTTTTGATATGCCCGATAGAATTCTTTTGATTAGGTCTACCTTTGTCTTTTTACCGATCCATAGTGATATCTTTCCCTGGGTACAGGTCAGTGTGGCATCATCTCTGCCCATCTCGACAAGGCTCAATTTAGATATGTCCGAGCGATCATCTATCCAACTTTGCTCTTTGCTCTGCAATTTCCTCGTCCTCTATTATCCGGAACAACGGCTTCACATCCCTTATAGGTTGAGATTTAACAGGCACCTTAGCAGAATGCCATCTCTGTTCATGTACGGAGTGCTCATAACCAAGCATGATCCAAAGTCTTTGTGCCGAGAAAGGTAGGAAAGGTGCCATTAAGATCGAAAGGGTCCTTACGATGCAAGCGCTCACATAAAGTGTTGTTTTGCTCATCGCCTTATCTTTCCATGGCTCCTTTTCATTGAAATATTGGTTGCCAAATGCGGCGAGCTTCATGACCCTTGCCATAGCTCTCTTGAACTCGCAATTATGGAGGGACTCGCCAGTAATATCCACCGATAACTCAATCTCTTTTAGCATAGATAGGTCTTTTTCACCGAGATCATCAGGCTTTGGAATTTCTCCATCATGGAATTTTTCAATAAATGAAAGCACTCTGTGTGCAAAGTTACCTAATTTGGATACAAGTTCTTCGTTGTTTCTGCGCTGAAACTCATCCCAAGTAAAATTTGCATCCTTGGATTCTGGCATGTTTATAGAAAGATAGTATCGCAGTGGATCTGGATCAAAATGCTCTAGGTATTCATCTAACCAGACGGCATAGTTCTTGCTGGTAGAAAACTTGCCCCCCTCTAGATTGAGAAACTCGTTCCCTAGAACGTTTGTGGGGATATTTAGTTTCCCGTAGCCCAATAACATTGCAGGCCATATGATGGTATGGAAGGGGATGTTGTCCTTTCCAATAAAATAATAAGTTTCCGTATCAAGGTCCTCCCACCAAACCTTCCATGCTTCTGATTTACCTTGTTCAGCAAAGTATTGTTTTGTCGCTGAGATATATCCTATAACAGCCTCAAACCAGACATAGATGACTTTATCCTCTTTTCCCTTAACAGGCACTGGGACTCCCCATTCAAGGTCACGAGTGATAGGCCTGTCCTCCAGTCCTTCTTTTAGCCAGTTTATCGTAAAGTTATAGACATTCGGTTTCCACAGGTCTTTATTCGTTTCAATCCAACTCATCAGCCGATTTTGAAATGCAGTTAGTCTAAGGAAGTAATGCTTGCTCTTACGCATCTCTGGCGTTGTTCCGCAATGTTTGCAATAGGGATTAATTAATTCCATGGTGTCAAGGGTTCTACCACATTCATCGCACTGATCTCCCCTAGCACCTTCTGCGCCACATTTTGGACACTTCCCCTCCATGTACCTGTCAGGCAAGAACTTTTTGCACTTTGGGCAGTAAGCCATCTCCATGATATTTTCGTAGATAAAGTCGTGCTTTAGTAATTTGAGAAAGAACTCCTGTGCTGTTTCACGATGGTTCTTGGTCGTTGTCCTAGTGAACAGATCATATGAACATCCGACACCATGTAGGGCGCGCTTGATTATCTCATGGTACTCGTCAACTATCTCTTTAGGAGAACGATTTTCTAAATCTGCCAGCATTGATACTGGTGTTCCGTGCTCGTCCGTACCAGAAACCATCAATGTTTCGTTTCCTATCATGCGGTTATATCTGGCAAAGATATCTGCTGGTAGGCATGAACCTGCTAAGTGTCCCAAGTGTAAAGGTCCATTGGCATAGGGCCATGCTGTCGTTACCAGTATTCTTTTACCCATACAATATTCCTTTCGTGCTTGGAGCACTTTTTCCTCTTTGGTTAATTCTCGTGGCTTCATTTAGTGCTAACGCCAGGGATTTGAATAACGCTTCACCTTTATGATGGTCGTTCTCTCCATCCAAGCGCGCATTTATGTTTATTCTAGCATTGCTAGCAAACGTCTCTAAAAAGTGTTTTATCATCTCGGTTTTAATATCTCCTATGTTATCGGCAGAAAATTTAGCATTGAACACAAGATAACTTCTACCGCTTAGGTCGATTGCCACTATTGCCAAAGAGTCATCCATCGGAACGATTGCATGTCCAAATCTACGAATGCCCTCATTTTCGATCAAGGATTCTTTTAAAGCCTGGCCCAATACAATCCCAACGTCCTCTATTATATGGTGTTGATTATCCCCGGATGCCGTGAGTTTAAGGTCAAATTTTCCATGGATTGCAAAGCTTGAAAGCAGGTGATCGAAAAATTTTAGACTTGTGCTTATGTTGTAGTCCCCTTTTCCATCTATGTTTAGATCTATTTTGATATCGGTCTCTTTGGTTTTTCGTTCTATTTTGGTCTTTCTCATTTTATCGCCTTCTTTGCTTCTTTTAGAGTTAAATTACCCTTATAGAGTGCTGTTCCAATCACTGCGCCAGCAGCACCAGTATTTTTAATCTCGATCAAATCCTCGATGGATGAAATACCTCCAGAGGCGATTACGGGAATGTTCACCGTCTCAACTAATTCCCTAATAAGCGTCGTATTTACTCCCCCTAATAAACCCTCGACATCTATGTTTGTAAATAAGATGGATCCTACGCCAAGTTTCTGTAGGTTTGGGCCCAAATCCATTAATTTAAGACCAGAGCCTTTTTTCCAACCCTCGACCATGACCTCACCCCTCTTCGCGTCCAATGAGACCATTATTCGTTCGCTTCCATATTCGCTTGCTAATTTTTGTAAAAGAGATATATCTTTTATTGCAGCAGTTCCCAATATGATTTTATCTGCACCAATGTCAAATAGAGCTTTGGCGGAGTCATATGATCGGATGCCTCCACCAACTTGTATCTTTACGGGGCATCGTTCTATGATTTGTTCAATCAATGGTGAATTTCTTAATTCCCCTTCCAACGCGCCATCTAAGTCTATTAAGTGCAAGGTCTTGGCACCCTCTTCGACCCACCTCATGGCCATACCGATTGGATCATTACCCACCCAAGAAACGTTGCTCGGCGCGCCTTGTATAAGTTGGATACATTTCCCATCTTTCATATCCACAGCGGGAATAACTTCGAATTTCACCCTATCCCTCTCTCTAATTTAACCATTTTCTCATAGATTATCTTTTTGATAGGATAAGATTTTTAATGTACTTGGGGTGTTGTATTAAATGAAATGGTAGAACTAGCAATGATATGGGACAATATACAATATATAGAGGCATTGGTGATCATCCCCTTGACCCTTGTTGTAGCAAGGATGGTCATGCGCTTTTTCGAAAAATATCTTGAGGAATTTGCAGCCAGAACGAAGATTAAAGGGGTAGACGTTCTAATAAAAACGATAAAAGGACCCCTCTACATACTTATACTTCTTCTTGGCATTCATCTTGCTTTAACCATTGTAAAATTTCCGTTTTTAACTCAAATTGGACTCGTATTCAGGATAATAGGTGCCATACTGGGCACTTGGGTTGCATATAATATTGTTCCGGCCTTGATGAATGAATATGGACGTTCTATGGCAAAGAGGACCAAGACCAATATTGATGATGTTATCATCCCTGTCTTGGCGAAAGTAGTAAAACTATTTCTCTTAATCATAGGTATCCTACTAATCCTGAATATTTTGGAAATAAACATAACACCGCTGTTAGCTGGAATGGGTATCGCCGGTCTAGCAATTGCATTGGCATTGCAAGACACCCTATCAAACATGTTTTCTGGATTTTATATGATGATAGACCACCCATTCAAACTTGGAGACAGAATTATATTGGGCGAGGGAGAGCTTTACGAAGTCAGGGATGTTGGCTTGCGGAGTACCAGGTTATATGACATCATCAATCACACAATGGTAACCATACCGAATTCAGAATTCTCAAAGATGAAGCTGACCAACCAAGTCCAACCAGACCGCAGACTAAAGCTTCTTATACCCATAGGAGTTGCATACGGCTCTGATATCGACAAGGTAAAAAGAATTCTGTTGGACATAACAAAAGAGGCACCGAATGTCTTAGAAGAACCAGAGTCGATGGTGTTCTTCAGGGAGTTTGATGATTTTTCGCTGAATTTGCTCTTAATCGTATGGATAGAAGACGTAACGAAGAAGTTAGATGTCATAGATCACATAAATTCCAGGATAAAGGAAAGATTCGAGGAAGAACACATAGAGATACCTTTCCCCATCAGGACGCTTCATATGGAAAGGAAAAAATAAGAAAATAAAAGATAAATGGGATATGTGTTCATCGACTTTTTTCAAAAGTCATCTAGTATATGAATACTTATTTGACATATATAAAGAGAGCCAAAGATTTTTAATATCCAGTTTAACTCCTTCAACGAAAGTGCTATATAAGATCGAAGAGATAAAATAGAGGTCCATAAATAGAAGTAGTTTTTGATCATAACAGGCTTGGAGAAGCGTTTATGCAAGAATCTAAAAAAGTAGGAGCTGTACTGATCATTGGCGGCGGAATAGCAGGTATACAAGCATCGCTTGATATGGCAGATTCTGGCTTCAAAGTATACTTGTTAGAGAGGTCTCCCTCAGTCGGAGGAGCCATGGCACAACTCGACAAGACCTTTCCAACTGGTGATTGCTCCATATGTATTCTATCACCTAAACTCGTGGATGTTGAAACACACCCCAACATCGAACTCATAACCAATGCAGATCTAACTGGCGTCTCAGGCAAGGCAGGAGACTTTAAGGTAAGAATACTCAA
Organism: Halobacteriota archaeon; assembly: GCA_042577985.1. GTDB lineage: Archaea > Halobacteriota > UBA148 > UBA148 > UBA148 > UBA148. The sequence goes on from JBHPDI010000005.1 coordinate 43,472, forward strand.
GAAACCCAGATATG
>JBHPDI010000006.1:0-42135 GCA_042577985.1 Halobacteriota archaeon
GGTTGAATGGGACAGTTACCGTACAAAAGTTAGCGAATGGGAGTTGCAGAAGTATCTGGGTGTGCTCTAAAATAGCAAAATATCGTTTGAGGAGAGATTCAGTTAAAGAATATAAGGACACTGAGAAGTGATAACTATGAATGCGGCGCTAAAGATGAAACCGCACTCGAAAAGATTAGGTCTATTTAAATAGATTTAAACCAGTAGCTATTATAGTTAAAAAAAAAAGTGCACATAAAAAATGTGGCTAAATTCCATTTGAAAATTTTAAGGTCCTATCTAAGCTAATTTAATTATTTAAATCAGATACTCCTCTTTGAAATTCCTGCAATAAGTATGTCCATTCGTCCAATGACATTCTTACAGTGTTTCCGTCGTCGTCTTTGATAAGAACTTTGTCTCCATCAAATTCTGCAGAAGGACAGCTTCCAGAGCCACAACATAATTGGATTTTCTTCTTCATCATTTTTTCTACACCTCCTAAAATTCACTATAGATATATAGGTATTACAGCAATATAAAGTTATACCTCCCTCTTATTTTTAACTTAAAAACATCAACTTTGATTGAATAAAGGTTTAGATACATAAATAATAAAAGTGAAAAAAATAGATTAAAGTCGCAAATTCCTATATCTATTATGTTAAAAATTGTGTGGGTGAAAGACTTTAGTTCTATAGATTTTGAATTCTTTTTTAAACCACCAATAAAAAAAATTCTACAGTGGAGTATTTATATTATTTTTTTTTGAATTAAAATATGAATTGACTGATAGGGGGGAGGTATATCAAATTAATTGCAATCAATATCTCAAAAATCTATTTATATCAGATCGTCTGAAAGATCGTATTAAGACGCCTGAATTTACTCCAGGTATCCGAATCTCTTGCCGATCTCGAGCAACGCCCAAGCCCATATCAAACATTCAAAACTTTTTATTAGATCGCCCTTCTCAAGAAAGTACTCCGAGTCCTTACGATATGCAAGTATGTCTTCTATGAGGTCTTTGCCTTCATCAGCAGAGGATTTTGTTATTGGAAGTATCTCATCGAGCTTGCCGGTCCACTTTTCGATCTCTTCATTGAGCTTGCGTTCAAGCATGAGTTCCATATTCGATTCAGTCAGTTTAAGGTTTATGAGTTAGTATACTTTTTTTACCTTTAGTATTTGGTGTATTATGTCTGATTATAGGTGTACTTATTTTCTTGATAATGCCCATTTTGGGTAATTTAGATTTGCAAAAATTATTCACATAGTTCTGCAGAGCTATACAACAATTGCTGTAGGGGTTATTTAGTTCGATCGATAATTTATTTGGGGGTAGGTATGATGGTGCGTTCAAAAATATTAGCGAGTAATACAGAGATTCTTCTTTATGTGAATTGATTATACGAATTTGGTGTCGTGGTCAATCCTAACTATAAGAGATATTTGATCGACAGCGGTCACTTCCGTTTTTCATCATCATCTTGTCGAAAACGTAGGAAGGTAAAGCTCATAGAATCTGAACTCCCCAGAGAGGGGTCAAGCAAAGGATGAGTATGCCGCCAAGAAAAAGAGATAGTAACTTACGTTTAGGGGTAAGCGGTGAGACATCATCTAAAGGACCAGAGTGGGGACTCATCGCAAAGAAAAGCATAAAGACCGCCATCATCCAAAATCCTATCACGAACGTTACAAACACTCCGATAAAAGATACGATTCGGTGCAAATCACCTCCAAATAAGACGCGGGAAATGTGCCCTCCATCAAGCATTCCTACGGGCATCAAGTTTAACATGGTGACCAACATCCCAACCCACCCAGCAAAAGCCAAGGGATGAGTCAAAAGACTGTATCCCTCTGGAACGGTTACGATAAAGCGCTGTAACAATTCAAACAAAATCGGTGCAGGCAACATAAATGTCCCTTCAGGTATAGCCTCTATAGGCACTGTGTAGGACCAAAGAAGACCTAGGATTGTGGCGGGAACCAGGACAAAAAAGCCAGCTATTGGTCCAGTCGAAGCGACGTCAAACAATGAATTTCTATCCAGCGAAGGAGATTTCGTCTTGATCACTGCACCAAACGTTCCAATAAATAACCCGGGTTCAGGAATGAAATAGGGAAGTGTCGCTTCCACACCCCTTCTATCTGCCATCAGCTTGTGTCCTAACTCGTGAGACCCCAGAATGGCAACTATGCCCGCCGAGAAGGGCACTGCACCCTGTAATGGACTTGTCATCAGACCCATACTCACGAGATCAAGTGACATCTGATATCCCACCCACAGAGTTGTACAAATTGTGGCGAGAAAAAGCAAAAGATTCCATATCCTTCTTTCAGGCTTGTTCTTGGGCTTATTTACCAAAGTTATTGCTAGTTTATCTCCCTTCTTACTCAGATAAGGAAGATAACCGAGATCTTTGAGCGTTATCCTCAGCCTAGAGATAGCATTTTTAACATCTGTTGGAGCCTTAACATAGAAAATGGGCGATCTCCTCTCAATTGACAAGCTCTCCACCAAGAATTCTTGGTTTATGCTCTTGAAAACCACCTCTGGAACTATGAATTTCCACATTTCTTCTGCTTCTGATAGATGATCAAAGACTTCCATTAAATCACTACTTGAGATGCTTTTATTTGCAGCATATAAAAAGCGACAGCACATAAAAAAGATTGCCAGAAATCATGGATACAATTCATCCTTCAGAGCATTTGCCCGTTCTACCAAGCTATCCCAACACTCTTCTCTGTTGTCTCCAGATTCTAGGATCGTGCAGATAGGCTGCCCTTTTTTGATCCTTTCACCCGTATACGGAAGATCTTTAAACGTGCCTATCCACTTGCTAGTGTCTGGCAAGATGATGTCCTTTTCAGCATAGAGGATGGCATTTCCCCAAGTTTTTGTTGCATTCCTCTCAAAACGTGGCAATTCACCACAGAAGGACATCACATGCAGATCAAAGAGGTTTATATCATAAGCATTCTCGATGATACCCATTGATGCCTGAAATCTGGGATTTACCTCTAAGACATAGATCTTGTCATTCCTTAATATGAAGTCAATGCCATTGCTGCCTTTCAACCCAAATTTTTTTGTGATCTTACTGCATATTTCGTCGATATTCTGCACCTTTGCTAAAGGTGTAATATTGCCGCAGTACCAAAATTTCTTGGCACCAAATTCCTCTTTGCCCACCAACTGCTCGTTAATGGCTATGACTTCACAATTGACCCCGTCGGAAATGAAAGAAGCAGAGCAATATTTTCCTTTTAGATGCTTCTGTAAAAAAAATGACTTTTCGATCTTGGAACCTTTTCGATATATGTCTATTTGGGTGCCACCACTACCTTTGAGTGGCTTTACCAGGTATTTTCCGTGAACATTTCCCACATCAAAGATCGTCTCCGGATAATTAATCCCCTCCCCTTGAAGAAAATCAAAAAAAGTGCCCCATTCTCTCACCTCTGAAATGGTTTTTGAGCTATTTCCGATAACCATACGCCTTCTCTCAAATTCCTTGATTATTTGTGGGTGGTTTTCAAGGGGCGAGGAATAAACTATAGCGTCAAAGTCCAAGTCCTGTGATGCCAGAAAAAGATCATTCGGATCGAAAATTTCCCGGTGAAAATCCATTTTAAGCGAGTGATTCTTACATATCTTCTTTTGGTCAAGGTCTCCAAAATAGTCGAGGGTTATGAAATCATACCCACCCTTCATAGCGGACTCTGCCAGATGCCTTGTGGAAAGCCCTATTAAAAGTAACTTCTTTCCAAAAAACTTATTTTTAGATGGTTCGGTCACACACAGTTATTTGTCTTGGTAGACATTTATTAGTTCCTATTGGATTAAGTTCGTACCCTTGTTTTGCCTGCTTAATGACTCCTACCTATAGGCAACTATTTTGATAATATGCACTTTTTAGAGTGATATCTAAGATTTATTTGTATAACTCATAACCCATATACCGTAGAATTTGTCGGTCGGAAATCTCAAAAATACTGTCAAACTTCAAAAATATTACCAAATTTAGGAGAATAAAGCCCATAAATGACATATTTTTTTAAAAAGAACTTACTATAAAAAGACTTATGCCATTTCATATTATATCTATAAAAATATAAAGTGGGGACCTCTTAGGGCGGTGAAACTATTGAAAAATAAAACCAAAAAGTTTTGGGTCTTTTTTATAGTTCTGGCAGTTGGGTTCAGTTCACTTAACGTATAGCTATCGCAGAGAATAATCAAGTGAACCCAACGGGCGATATCCCGGATGAAATATTGAAGGATAAGATACCTAACTTCACTGCATCTTCATTAACTGTAATTTATGTCCCTGATGATTATCCAACGATTCAAGCGGCCATTGATAATGCAAGCACTGGAGATACCATAATCGTGAGGGACGGGACCTACACTGAAAACATAGATGTAAATAAGAGTTTAACAATACGATCTGAGAATGGTTCTGATGTTACACATGTTCAGGCTCAAAGTTCAAATGATTACGTCTTTAATGTAACCGCATATTTCGTAAGCCTAAGCGGATTCACGGTTACGGGAGCAACCGATTCTGGTAAAAGTGGAATATATCTTTATCGCGTAGACCACTGTGATATCACAGACAACAACGCCTCGAACAACTGGGCTGGAATCCACATCTACCATTCCTGGTTCAACACCATATCAAACAACAACGCCAACTCGAACAACCAGTATGGAATCGTCATCTCCTATTACTGCAACCTCAACACCATATCAAACAATAACGCCTCGGACAACTACCATGGAATCTGGCTCTCCGATTCCAGCAACAACCGCATATCAAACAACAACGCCTCGAACAACGGGTATGGAATCTACCTCGGGGGTTCCAGCAACGACAACATCATATCAAACAACATCGCCAACTCGAACAGCGCCTATGGAATCGACCTCGCCTATTCCAGCAACAACACCATATCAAACAATAACGCCTCGAACAACAACGATGGAATCGTCCTCTGGCCTTACAGCAACTACAACACCATATCAAGCAACACCGCCAACTCGAACAAACACAATGGAATCTACCTCGTATCTTCCAGCATCAACAATACCATATCAAACAACAACGCCTCGAACAACAACTATGGAATCTACCTCGTATCTTCCAGCAACAATACCATATCAAACAACACCGCAAACTCGAACAACGTCTCTGGAATTCACCTCTACGGTTACAACAACTCCAACACCATAGCAAGCAACACCGCCAACTCAAACAACCAGTTTGGAATCTACCTTTACCGTTCCAGCAACAACACCGTATCAAACAACAACGCCAACTCGAACAACGGCATTGGAATCTTCCTCCACTCTTCCTGCAACTACAACACCATATCAAGCAACACCGTCAACTTGAACAGCGGGCGTGGAATCTATCTTTACTCTTCCGGTATTTACTCTTCCAGCAACAACACCATCTACAACAACTACTTCAACAACACGTACAATGCCTACGACAACGGAAACAACATCTGGAACATCAGTAAAACGGAAGGGACAAACATAATCGGCGGACCCTATCTCGGAGGGAATTATTGGAGCGATTATACTGGCTTTGATATGAACGGAGACGGACTTGGGGATACATCACTCCCATATAATTCTTCTGGAAACATACAAAACGGAGGAGATTATTTGCCACTGGTTTCAGTTGGTGTAACCGAGGCCGACCTAGTAGGGAAGAGTGCCTGGCCAGAACACCACCACTTCGTCCTATCCAAAGACGGAAACCCTGCGGCTGATGACAAACACGGTACACCAGGAAAACAGACCATTTACGCCAAAGTCGGGAACACTGGAACCCTAAACCTCTCAACTGGAACATACAAAGTCGTCTGGGACATAGTTAATCAGGACGACATTCCTGTTGGTTCCTATGAAACCGTGGGAACCCTGGAACTCGCACCCGGAGATCAAACAACCCTAACCTACGACCTGAACGTATCAACCTTCGACGGCAAATACTCCGTTACAGCCCGATGCTGGTACCACGGTCTGGCAGGAGACAAGATAAAGTCGTTCAGCTTCGCTGTCGTACCGTAAAACAAAAAGGCTAGGAACGAACAGACCTAGCCTCCCCTTTTTTCTTTCTACATACGGAGAGAGATAAACAAACTTAAATATATCTTAATCTTCAGCAACTTTAAATTGTTATGCTTTACCGAAAAACTCAAACAAGAAAAAGATTCAAATCTTTGTAAATTGGCATCATCTTTAATCGACATCATCTTTATATATCCTCCGCCCCATAAACATTCGATTTTAATATGGCTAAAAGAACGAAGAAAGAAGGGTGGAAAACTAAGAAATGGTATAATGTGATCGCTCCAGAGATGTTTGGCCACACAAGCATTGGAGAAACACCTGCTGATGAGCCCGGGAATCTAATAGGTAAAGTAATGGATACCACCCTAGGCGATATGATAGATGATTGGTCCAAGAAAAACACCAAGATGATATTTAAGATTTATGAAGCAGATGAGAATGGCGCACAAACTAGATTTATCGGTCATGAAATGGCGCGCGATTACATGCGATCCTTGGTTAAAAGAAGAACGTCCAAGATCGATGCAAACATTCTTGCAACCACGACAAATGGATATAAAGTAAGGGTCAAACCATCTTGTTTTACAGTCAGACGGGCACGCAGAAATCAGATAAAAACTATTAGGAAGATTATGCATGATATCGTGACTTATAGGGCAGAAAAACTTGATTTCGCTGCATTCATTCAAGAGGCAGTGCTCGGCAAGATCGCATCTGACATCTATAAAGAGGCAAAAGAGATTTATCCGTTGCGAAGGGTAGAGATCAAAAAAACAGAGGTCGTCTATAGGCCAAAAGAAGTTGTAAAAATAGAAGTTGCCCAAGCAACTGAGTAGTTTTTAAATATCAAGTAGAAAGAATAGCTACTCATGGGTATCGCTAGAAAGATACTATTAATTGTTTTAGATGGTGTTTCAGACCGTCCAATAGATGGGAAGACACCACTTCAAATGGCTAAGAAGCCGAATTTAGATTCGATAGCAAGTTTAGGCATCAATGGGATCATGGACCCCATATCGCCCGGAATACGATGTGGCTCAGATGTCGCGCATTTGGCATTGTTAGGATATGATCCCTATAAAGTTTACACCGGTAGGGGACCTCTTGAGGCAGCCGGTGTAGGCATTCGCCTGAAAAAAGGAGATATCGCTTTTAGATGCAATTTTGCGACGATGAAAGATGGCATAATCATAGATAGAAGAGCAGGAAGAATACGTGATAATTCGGAACTTGCAAAAGCGATTCAAGAAGGGGTAAATTTGGACGCGGAACTCATTTTCAAGAGATCAACTGGGCATAGAGCTGCAATGGTGCTCAGGGGTAAGGGACTTAGCTCAAATGTAACGGCTTCCGATCCAAAACACGATGGAGAACCTGCAATGGGCATTGATGCAATTGTACCGGAGGCAGAGAGAACTGCTAACATCTTAAACGAATTTATTAAACAGGCAGACAAGATCCTAGAAAATCATCCTACCAATACAGAACGGAAAAGGTCTGGCAAGCCCCAAGCAAATACGATACTTATCAGGGGCGCTGGCACTGTGCAAAAAATTGAGACTTTTTCAGAGAAATATGGGCTAAATGGAGCTGTTATCGCTGCTACTGGATTAATCATTGGGATAGGAATAAGGTATGGATTGGATTATATCGAAACTGAAGGCGCCACAGGAGGTGTTGACTCTAATATCAGTGCCAAAGTCAAAAACGCCATTAATGCACTAAATGACCATGATTTCGTGCTTTTGAACATCAAAGGCGCAGATGAATCTGGACACGACGGTCGAATAGAGGAGAAAACACAATTCATCAGTAAGGTTGATAAGGCTTTTGAGACAATAATTGGCCTGAAAGATACTCTAGTAGTTGTGACAGCAGATCATTCAACACCCATAGCAGTAAGAGATCATTCAGCTGATCCGGTTCCAATAATGATCAAAGGATCTGGAATTAGGGTTGACAACGTCAGGACCTACGATGAGATAAATGCTGCCACTGGCGGCATAAACCGCATTTGTAGCATGGATCTAATGCCAATGCTTATGGATCTAATCGATAATACAAAAAAGTTTGGGGCATAATCATATAATATCTAGAGGGGAGTGGTGACATAGCAGAATTACTTCGTGCTTTCGTCATGCCAGACAACACGCAGATGGAAGATCGATCGATCATAGTAGACGGTGATGTTCTCATAGGTAACCATTCTGAGATCAGTTATGGACTTCTTGCATACTCCATCATAATTGGCGAACGAGTAAAAATAGATGGGGATGTAATAGCTGAGGAGGACGTCCGACTAGATCTCTGGTCAAATATAAACGGTGATGTCAGGACGAAGAAGGACGCATACATAGGTGAGCGGACCAATATAAATGGCAAATTGGTCGTGAAAGGTGACCTTGATATCGGAAATGACGTGCATATCGAGGAGGATTTTGAGGCGAAGGGCCGGATTGTGATCAGAAATCCAGTCCCGGTAATCGTTTATATTATCTTATATCTGGCCGAACTTCTACGACTCGGAGAAGGCGAGGAGGTTGATAAAATGCTGAGCGAGCTATTTTCCGAGGAGAGCGAAATATTTAAAAAACAGGCACTGATCGTGCCGAATGGAACCAAGATCACTCTTGACATGATTCGAATCCCAGATAAAGCGATCATCGGAGATAACTGTCGCATGTTAGGCAACATAAGGGCCCATTCGATAGAAGTCAAAGATAACACAAAGATATTCGGTAGCATCAGAACGAGGGATGAAATAAAAATAGGCCAAAACAGTGAGATACACGGTGATTTGATCACAAGAGGCGGGATATATATTGACAAAGGGAGTAGAGTAATGGGCGAGATCAACGCTGACGCAATAATAGTCCATGAAGACGCCAAGATAGATGGGGCTATGAGAGCGTTACGAGGAGTGTTTCTCATGCGCGATGAAGAGTGTGAGCTTGAAAATGAAGTTGAATAATTTTTTCAACCGTTTTCTAATCGGTGCTGCACCATGCTATGTTCCTTTTTTTTTTTACGTTTCCTATAGAATCCAGAAGCAGTTTTTCGTAAGGTTCTAACCCATATCAAGATAACTCAAGACTTTTTTTATTTTTATATATGACAAAGAGAACTATCCTTACTTAACTATCCTTAAGATTAATTTAAGATGGGTTAAATACAATCTCTAACCCATTATGAAAGAAGGAAAAGTTTGGAAATTCGGAGATAATATTGATACGGATGCCATCATCCCTGGCAGGCATCTCACCATCAATGATTCCAAGGAATTATCCAAGTATGCATTTGAGAATATTCTTCCAGAATTTGCACAAAAAGTGAGATCTGGAGATGTCGTCGTTGCCGGAAGAAATTTCGGATGTGGTTCCTCTAGGGAGCACGCACCACTGGCATTGAAGGGCGCTGGCATAAGCTGTATTATCGCAAAGTCATTTGCCAGAATCTTTTTCCGCAACGCAATCAACATCGGATTACCAGTATTAGAGTGTGATGAAATCGATCAGATTGAGGAAGGAAATGATCTCAAGGTGGACCTCGAAAAAGGCATGATACAGAACCTGACGAAAGATGAAAAATATCCTGCCACACCACTACCAGAGTTCGTAAGAAAAATCATTGATCATGGCGGATTGATAGGATATACAAAAACCATGCTGGAGAAATCAAATGACAATGTATAAAGTACCCGTTATAGGTGGAGATGGGGTTGGCCCAGAAGTCATCGAAGAGGGTAAGAAAGTTCTCAGAGCCGCAGCAGAAGTTTACGATTTTGATATAGAGTGGCTTGATTACCCACATGGAGCTAATTACTATCTAGAAACGGGCGAGCTAATACAAGAGGACACATTGAGGGAGCTAAAAAAATATAAGGCGATATATCTTGGTGCAGTGGGCGATGAACGAGTTAAGCCTGGGGTTTTGGAAAAGGGCATCTTGTTAGCCATAAGATTCTACTTTGACCAATACATCAATATCCGACCTATAAGGTTATTAGAGGGCATCTGGACGCCTTTGAAGAATAAGGGACCAAAAGAAATTAATTTCAAAGTCGTAAGGGAGAACACCGAGGACTTCTACATTGGAATTGGAGGTCGGGCGAGAAAGGGATTGAGTAATTACGAGTTAGACATCATAAGGGAGTTATACAGCGTTAAATTTGGACTGGATATCGATTCTGACAGCGATGAAATAGCATATCAAGTCGGAATGATCAGCAAGGAAGGTACAGAGAGGGTCATCCGCTATGCATTTGAACTGGCCAAAAATAGCAAAAAACATATCTCTAGCGCAGATAAGGCAAACGTGATATCGATGTATGAGTTCTGGCGAGAGGTCTTAGAGGGGGTAGCAGCCGATTATCCTGATGTCAAGGTTGATTTCAACTATGTGGATGCCATGGCGATGTGGTTTGTTAAGAACCCAGAGTGGTTTGACATAGTGGTGACACCAAACATGTTCGGCGATATCCTGACTGACCTCGGGGCAATGATCCAGGGGGGTATGGGACTCGCTCCTGGAGGTAACATCAATCCACAAGGTACGAGCATGTTCGAGCCAATTCATGGCTCTGCTCCAAAATACGCTGGAAAGAGCAAAGCAAATCCCATTGCTACGATATGGGCTGGAGCAATGCTTTTGGAGCATCTCGGGCAGAAGGGGGCATCAGATATAATAGTAAGAGCAATAGAACAGAGCCTAAGTAAGGGCAACGTCAAGACCTATGACCTGGGGGGCTCATCCAAAACCTCTGACGTGGGAGACGAGATCGCAAGGATCATCATAGAAGCTCCAGTAGGGTAGCGGATATCCTTTGGGCTTGCGGTAGCCTAAAAGCTGCAGACAGCCTAAGACCTGGGTTCAATTCCCAGCTGGGGCGTATTGGAAATTATATTTTGATCTTGGAGTTCAATGAGAAGATTTTCAAGTGTATTGTGAGCTTGGAGGGGATCAGTTAAAAAAAAGTAAATGAGAAATTTTGATTATATTAATTTCGTGACTTCCTCGCTTTTAATTGCTTCTTCTCCGTGCGCATCTTTGATATGGTCAAGGATTCCAATCTTCTCTGCACCACAAAAAGGGCAGATATATGATTGCATATCTTTCTCTGTTCTGGATAATGGAAACAATTTCTTATATAAAAGAGCAAACCAGAGCAAAAAAGGTAATGCAACCCGGAAGGTTCCTGATAGGAAAATAACGAATAAGGAATAAAATTCACCTGTGGGCGGGATCAGAAGGTAAACGTAAGAGATTTGCAATATCGCCCGAAATGTAAAGAGTATAAGAATTCCAATGGTCATCTTTTTTAGAAAAATCTTCGGCGAAAAAAAAAGTTGCAAGTTAAAAAAATTACTAAAAATCTTTTTTGTATTTTTACTCAGAAAAGCCTTCTTTTCCAAATAAAGATTAGTTGACAACATCAAAGCAATAAAAGGTGGGATACTACTACGTATCCCCTGAGAATAGAGGAAATCCGAAGAAGGATTTAAAGGCATCGTAATTCCAATGAGTTCAAAATATACAGCAGTTATTTTCAATATCACTGAGAAATAAGCCGATGCAAAGGGTATCCATAGTATATAAAGGATGGTGGAAAAAAAGAGGAATTTAAGGAGAAAAGAAGAATGTTTTCCAAGAAATCCTTTACTTTTACTCTCTCCCTGGTTAAAAAATACTTGTGGGAGTATGCTTTGGTTAACACTTTTACAAAAAGCGTTCAGTGAGGATATTATTTTCCGAATTATTTTTGAATTCACTTTTCCTTCACCTCAGCTACCCTATCCCGCCATATCAGAAACAGGAGAACAACGAAAACTATTAGGAAAACCTGCCAGAGATAATCATGAAAGAAATCAAGCAAAGAAGGTATAAAAAGACCTACCAGTACAGTGGAAATTAATCTAATCAAATTAATTCCATATAGGATTGGAATACCAATCATCCCGATTGCTTTTTTCTTTATATCCGTGGGATATGCAAATATTACAGAACAATAAACAATGATGGAAAAAATCCCGGTGCACTCACCAATTATGTCGATTGAAAAACCATTCATCAGCACAAAAGTTCCATTTGCTTTAGCCGGTAATCTAAATAAGTTTAGTAAAAAAGCAACCAAGGAAGCAGTAAAAGACCTTTGGGGTATTTGCTCTTTAAAAAAGAAGAAATAAGCGAAGTTCAACATTAAACAGATAATCAGGAATAATAAGATCGTTTTTAATATTTCCTTTTTTGCCTCCACCTGCACTCTAAGGTATTTGGACTCTCTTTTTTTCCCCATATAAGCCACCGAATAACCAAATTGAACTCAACCTCTGCTATAATTGCCCCTATAAATTTTCAAAGAGATAGTTTATCGCTCTTATCTTAATATTCTAATTCTTGGACAACCGTTTCTGCGCCTATCAAATAGATATAAAGTCTCATTGCCTACCTTATAAACTGAACTCAACTTTTTCATAATGCAGAGATTTTCCCACTATCCAATATAATGAAATCAATTTGAATGGAATATCTCATATATCTTGGCTGCCTTTTTCTTGCCAATTCCTGGTACTTCTTGCAGTTCCTCCTGAGATGCATTTGAAATATTCACAATTGAGTGGAAATGATTCAATAGACGCCCAGCCAGAGCCTCCCCTACAAATGGTAATCCTGCCAGAAGAAAGAGCTTGCTATCCTTTACCGGCAGATCTATTCTCTTCCTCTTACGATACCATCTTGATTCTGGTATTTTGACGTTCTTTCCCTCCTCCTCCCTTTTCAATACAGTATTCAAAAAGGCACAAAAAGCCTCATCATTCTCCACAACCAACAAGGGAGTGTCATAGACGAATAACGTCTCGAGCTGAGCACCCATCATGCTCGACCAAAATGCCTGCAATGCTCTCTTGGGATACATCGATGGGATCAAATCCAGATAGTTTTCGAAGTCACCCTGTATCACGAGTATGCGTCGTTTGATCTCATGTTCCCAGATCTCATCAGTTTTCATGAATCTGAGCAGCTGCTCCCAGAGCCTGTTCGACCTGACAGAGTTCACAAAATCCGCAGAAGTTTTCCTTTCTATTGCAAAGGCACCGTCAGCACCGACTATCAAGATGTCTCCAAGAGGAAGTTGCACTATTTCTACTTCGCATATCTGCTTTACAAAATCAACTATCCTACTACCTTCCCTATGATCTATGAAAACCTTAATTTTCGCCAATTTTTGCCCCCACATATGTTATTTTTACTCCTCCTCACAGACCTTGCCCAAAATCACCAAATTCAACCTTCGTCCTAGTCAACAGTGCCCCTATGTTGACAGATATGCTGTCATTAAAAGGTATTTTCGGCTCCAAGTATATTAGGCCATGGTACTTAAGCAGGTCTTGCATCGGATGCACTATTGAAGTTATTTCCGTTTTGACAAAACGCTTATTATAGTTGATAAATGCCATATATCTATGTATGCAACATAATGGAAAGCGGATCATCTGGCCCGCAAACATCGATGGGAACAAGTCCAAGAGCCAAGGCAGAATTATTTCAAAAAAGGACTCTATCAGATCGCCAAAACTAGATGAAATCAAAAGGTCCGCTGAAATGTTAGATCTCAATCCAGAAATAGAACAAGATAAAGCATATCCAAGATCTTGGTGGGAATTTAGCGGAAGAGTAATCGTCGACTATAAAGGGTCCAAATCTTCAATCGCGAGGAAGATAGCAAATAACATTAAAAAATGTAGAGAGAGGATCTAATAAATTAAAACTCAGATAATTTTTTATTCTTCGTCCCGCTCTGTGCAACACTTTCACGATGAAGTAAACCAACGTTCATCACGACTATGTCGTCGGATGCTACACAGGGATCAACATTGCTTTCAATGTAACCTAGCAGTGCATCTCTCACCCTTATTATGGTCTTCATGGTAGGGTCTTGTTTATCATTTTCTATGTTGGAGATGCTTGAGCAACATATTCCGGTAATGGCTGCAAGCCCCTTCTGAGTCAACCCAAGCGTTTTTCTTATATTTCTTAGACCTTTTCCGTGCAGGTTTTCCAGGCTCAGAAAACGATAGCAAATGATTTTTGTTTTGGCCATCACGATCTATATACCTCTTATAATAATACAAATTTTCGGTGCAAAAGATTAAAATCCTATTAAGTTCAGCCATATATTGGGATGGGTAGCAAGTAAGTCCACATCACCTGCTACACTATCAAAGTGTGACAAAATGGGAAATATGATTGGCATTGCACCAGGAATCCCATTGCCTGCCCATCCCATCTGACTTATGTGATATCATGATAGACTTACATACACATACACTTTTTAGTGATGGAGAGCTGATACCCAGCGAGTTAGTTCGCAGAGCAACAATTCACGGATATACTGCCATCGGACTGGCTGACCATGTCGATTTCACGAACATAGATTTCGTATTAAAAAGCTTGAAGCAAGCTAAATATCTCGAAAAAGAGTTTAATATCCAAGTTCTAGTAGGAGTTGAGCTGACGCATCTACCTCCAAATAAGATTGAAAAGCTGGTCAAAAAGGCGAGGCAGCTTGGCGCAGAGTTGATAGTAGTACACGGGGAGACGGTTGCGGAGCCTGTCACCCCAGGAACCAACAGTGCAACAGTACGCACAGGAGAAGTGGATATTTTAGCCCATCCCGGACTCATCTCAATCGAGGATGCAGAAACAGCCAGAGAGAATGATATCTATCTGGAAATAACTTCACGTAAAGTACATGCAATAGCCAACGGACATGTTGCAAAGACCGCTAACGAAACTTCTGCAAAATTGATAGTTTCCACAGATTCGCATGGCCCCAATGATCTTATAACCAGGGAGGGTGCAATCGAGGTCGCGATGTGTGCGGGCCTGGATAAAAACGACGCTGATAGGGCTGTTAGCGTCAACTCCAAAAAATTATTGGAAAGAATTATTGGTTAAGTATATTACGAAATCTTTATATATAAAGATCGCAGCACACATATAATGATTCCGAAAAGATTTTTGACAAATATTAACAGAGAGATGATTTTGTCACGTTTTAAAAGGTGAAAAAAATGGTAGAAGCCAAAAAGGCAAATGAAATAAAAAAAGGACGCAAGGATCTGGGAGAATACGAGGTAACCAAGACGGAATGCCCAGAATGTGGGGGCACCCAACTTGTGCATGATTACGAGAGAGCCGAGCTAACCTGTCAAGGATGCGGTCTTGTCATCGAAGAAGATTTTATAGATATGGGACCTGAATGGAGAGCTTTCGATTATGATCAAAGAATGAAGCGTTCCAGGGTCGGAGCACCGATGACCTATACAATACATGATAAAGGGCTAAGCACGATGATCGATTGGCGAAACAGAGATTCTTATGGTAAGTCTTTATCATCAAGGAGCAGAGCTCAGTTATATAGGCTGAGAAAATGGCAACGTAGAATAAGAGTGAGCAACGCAACCGAACGTAACTTAGCGTTTGCATTATCAGAATTAGATAGACTTGCATCAGCCTTGGGACTTTCCAGAGATGTCAGAGAGTCCGCTGCAGTTGTTTATAGGAAGGCAGTAGATCAAAACCTGATCAGGGGTCGCAGTATTGAAGGTGTTGCAGCAGCCTCATTATATGCTGCCTGTAGACAATGTGGAGTGCCAAGGACATTGGACGAAATCTCAAAGTTCTCACGAGTTGGCAGAAAGGAGATCGGACGCACTTACAGATTTATATCTAGGGAGCTTGGACTTACGCTAATGCCAACCTCACCCATAGATTATGTTCCGAGATTTGCCTCAGGTCTAAATTTGAAGGGAGATGTACAATCCAAGGCAGTAGAGATCCTAAGACAGGCAGGTGAAAAAGAACTGACCTCTGGAAGAGGGCCTACAGGTGTTGCAGCGGCCGCGATATACATCGCATCCCTTATTAGTGGAGAGAGACGGACGCAAAGGGAAGTAGCAGATGTAGCAGGAGTTACCGAAGTCACCATAAGAAATAGATACAAGGAGTTAGCAGAGGAACTCGGCATCGAGATCATCCTATGAGCTTCATATTGGGATGAAAAGATATGCACCGTAAACAGGAATTGCGACAAGTAAACATCCTAAAATAGAGCCTATGGCTACTGCTAACCATACATACAACGCCCTCATTCCGATGATCCTTCCAATGATGGCCCCTATCACGGCATTGGTTCCATTGAGGGGGATCGCTATGAAAAGGGCGATGCCCAAAAAGGCCAATCCACGTATCCAAGGATATTTTTCCAAACTCTCATGTCCTTTTGTCTCTGATCTCAGTATCAAACCACCTAGAAAGGGGACTTTTATGATAATATCAAAGTTCCACACCATAAACAGGCTAGTAACTAAATCCACGAATACGACCGCACCTACGACTGACCATAGGTTTAGACCTAATCTCAAACCGAAGGGTATCGCCCACAGCCTACCCAACAGTGAGGTGGGTGGGAAGAAATAGCTGAGCATCACACCGCCGATTTCCAGATAATCTGACCAGATAATGGCCAAGGCAACAATGCCTGCTATACCGAATGGAGCGAAGAACTTAGTGAAGGACACCCAAGTCTCCTTTTTATCTAAATTCTCGGAAAGATACTCCTTCAATTTAAATATATCTATAGATTTCATATCTAAAGTCCACACGTATTGGTCTTGATGTAGGTCTTCTTAACATATGAATAATATCTAAGAGTTAAAAAAACATACCTGTGTTCCTCCATCGTTTCTCCTTGAACGACAGGATATTCTATTTATAGGGCTCTCTATTGCTTTTTTTAATTTATGATAATTCGTGTTCTCAACTATTAATATGATCACATCGATAAACTTAATCCGTTGCTATGAAAACTTAGGGATTGTCTGCTTTTATAAAAGATTTTATTAATTAAATTAGCACATTTGGGCGGAAAGATTTTTCTACAGTGCCATTTCATTTTAAATAACATGGTGCGCTTAGAATTTGGGGGCAAGACAGCAGAGCCACATGTACGGATGTTAGATGACATGAAGGATGTCATTTATGATAAAAGATGGCTGAAGAATGCTGGAAATTTTGACCTATATTATATGTATAGAGACCTGTCCCTTAGCAAAAGGGATAAAGAAATCATAAAAAAAAATGGTCTTAGATATGACATAACAGTAATGCCACCACGTGTTTTAGGCGTGGAGTATGTGAAAACGGCTGGACATTATCATCCTCCAGTGCCAGAGGCAAAAATGTCATATGTTGAGGTCTATGAAGTGCTTAACGGTGAGGCGCACTATCTATTGCAAAAATGTCAAAATGATGATTTTATGGACGTTGTGCTGATAAAAGCTGGAAGAGGAGATAAGGTAATCATACCACCAGATTACGGTCATGTGACCATAAATCCCTCCAACAAAGAGCTTCGAATGTGCAACTGGGTTGCTCGCGATTTTTCATCCGTCTATGAACCCATAAAAGAAAAGGGTGGTGCTGCCTACTTTGAGTTGGTTACCGGATTCTTAAAAAACGAAAATTATGGAAATGTTCCGGAGCTACGATATCTGGAGCCGACAAACTTCTCAGAGGTCGGGCTGAGGAAAAATAGGGAAATGTATGGATTGATAAGAGATGATTCAACGCTGCTGGATTTCCTGACAAAGCCACAGGACTATGAGTGGTTATTTGAGAAAGTTCTGGGAAATGAATAAAAGAAGAAGATTAAACTTTTTGCATTCTAGTAAAATCAAAAACTAATGGAAATAAATGCTATAAAATAGGGAATTGAGATTTTTATGTTAGTAAATATTCTATCTAAATTTCCTTTTCCTTTTGGGTATAACAAAAGTATTTTTATACTGAACGCGTAGGAAAATAAAGATGTATGCTAATAGAATGGGTTATTTGCCCTCGTATCTCTTTGCAAAACTTGATCAATTGAAATCTGAAAAAATAAAGCAAGGCATAGATGTTATAGATCTCGGGATTGGAGATCCAGATCAGCCGACGCCAGAACATATCATCCGGTCTTTATGCGATGCCGTCAAGGACTCTAGCACGCATCAGTACCCTTCCTACGAGGGCATGCTTTCTTTCAGAGAAGCAGTGGCTCAGTGGTATGCTGATACATTCGGCGTTATGCTTGATCCAGAAGGCCAAGTGCTAACTCTCATAGGCTCAAAAGAGGGCATTGCACATATCCCCCTTGCATTCGTGAATCCTGGGGATGTCACGCTAGTTCCAGATCCTGCCTATCCAGTCTATCGGATGGGAACCTTAATAGCAGGGGGAACTCCACATATCATGCCATTGTTGGCAGAAAATGGTTTCCTGCCTGATCTGGATTTGATTTCAAGGGGCATAGCTAGGTCTGCAAAGATGCTTTTCATAAATTATCCAAATAATCCCACTAGTGCGATCGCTGACAAAAAATTCTTCAAGAATGTGGTCGATTTCGCATACGATAATGGGCTGATCGTTTGCCATGATAATGCATATTCTGAGATGACCTATGACGGATATAAAGCGCCATCTTTCCTAGAGACGAAGGGTGCGATTGAAGTTGGAATTGAGTTTCACTCTCTTTCTAAGACATATAACATGACAGGATGGCGGCTTGGATTTGCTGTTGGCAATGAAGATATCCTTTCTGGCTTGGGAAGGGTAAAGACCAACATAGATTCTGGTGTGTTCAGGGCCGTACAAATAGCAGGCATAAACGCTCTTAAAGGACCGCAAGATTGTGTTAAAAAAATGCGGGCGACTTATCAAGAGAGACGGGATGTCTTGATTACTGGTTTGGAGAATATGGGAATATCTGTAAAACCACCCAAAGCGACGTTCTATGTATGGTCACCTGTGCCGAGAGGATTTACTTCTTTGGAATTCTCAAATCTTTTGTTGGACAAAGCTGGAGTTGTAATTACGCCCGGTATTGGTTTTGGTGAGTATGGTGAAGGATATATACGTTTCGGGTTAACTACTTCTATAGAAAAAATCAAAGAAGCAGTAGAAAGAATGAGCAATTTGGAGATGTGATTATGCTTAATCTTGCACTTCCAAAAGGAAGTTTGGAGAAACAGACTTTGTCGCTTTTTAAGGCAGCAGACCTTGATGTAAAGGCCACATCCAGGGGATATAATCCTCATATAGATGACCCCAGAATCGCTAATGTAAAAATATTGAGACCTCAGGAAATTCCGAAATACGTTGAGGAGGGTTATTTTGATCTCGGCATCTCCGGTCATGACTGGGTTCAAGAGTCGGGTGCGGATGTGATTGAGGTTGCGAATTTGCCCTATAGCAAACAGAGCGAAGGAATTGTGAAGATCGTTGTTGCTGTGCCCCTTGAATCTGAGATCAACGATGTTAAAGAAATAAACCCAAACAGTAGGGTATCTACAGAATTTCCAAACCTAACCAGGGAGTATTTTCAGAACCTAGGCATTCCTATTAGGGTATTTTATTCATATGGTGCGACAGAGGCCAAGGTTCCTGAGCTGATGGACGTCATCGTCGACTTGACGGAGACCGGCGAGACGCTGAGAAGAAATGGACTTAAGATAATTGGAACAATCCTTGAATCCTCTACCAGCCTCATAGCGAACAAGAAATCATGGAAAGATCCAGAGAAAAGAAAGTCAATGGAAGAAATAATAATCCTGCTTCTGGGAGTCATAGCTGCCCGTGGTAAGGTCCTCCTAAGCATGAATGTTCTAAAGGAAAAGCTAGATGCTGTTGTAGGGGTTTTACCAGCCATGAAAAATCCGACAATATCTCAATTATATGATTCAAGATACTATGCGGTGGAGACGGTGGTGGACAAAAAGGATGTCAACATCCTTCTACCCCAACTAAAAGACGGGGGCGCAGAGGATATCATTGAGATTAACATCACAAAGATCGTGGAATGATGTCTACTAAAGATCATCTGTCGGTTAGAAATTCACACCTGGTCATAGGTGGCTTCGATACCGTTACCTTGACAGAGCAATTTGGTACACCACTATATGTAACAAATGAGGCAAGAATCAGGGCTAATTATCAGCGATTCAAAGAGGATTTCCCAGATGCAGACATATATTATGCTGCAAAGTCGAACTACAACTTGACTGTTCTCAAGATACTTGCAGAGGAAGGAGCCGGAGCGGATGTTTTCTCAGGGGGAGAGCTATACTGTGCTCTTAAGGCGGGGATTCCTTCTGACAAGATATTATTCAACGGAAACTCCAAGACAGACGCAGAACTGGAAATGGCTGTTAAGAACAATGTAAGGATATCAGTTGACTCACTGGATGAGTTAAGAACCCTTTCAGAGATCGCACATAAGTACGATCATCATGTAGGGATTTCCTTCCGAGTGAATCCGGACGTATCGCCACGCACACATCCTAAGATCGCAACTGGATTGAGAGAAAGCAAGTTTGGCATCCCCTCTGATGAGGTCATTGCGACATACAAAGAGGCGAGATCGCTGGAGAACATCAAAATAGCTGGCATTCATTGTCATATTGGTTCTCAGATACTTGATCTGTCGCCCTTTGTGGAGGCGACAAAAAAGATGATTGACTTGGTCAAAGAGTTGGCTAGGATTGGCATCCAGTTGGAGTTCATCGATATCGGAGGAGGACTGGGAATCTCCTATGAGAATGAAGTTGCCCCGTCACCAAAAGATCTTGCTGACGTCGTCCTCCCGGTCTTTGTTGAGGGGACTAAAGCTTTGGAAATCCGTCCAAAGTTGATCCTAGAACCGGGTAGATATATTATGGCAGACACAACAATTCTCCTGGCCAAGGTGAACACGGTGAAGAGTGCATATAGGAAATTCGTGGGTGTAGATGCGGGGTTTAATCTTCTCGTTCGTCCAGCCATGTATGATGCCTATCATAGAATCGTGGTTGCAAATAAAGCAGGCGAAAAGTCATCCGCCGTATACACGATCGTGGGTCCCATTTGTGAATCCGGTGATGTTCTTGCAAGAGAACGATTTCTGCCGAAAATTGAAAAGGATGATTTGATTGCTATTCTAGACGTGGGATCCTATGGCTTCTCGATGAGTTCGCAATACAATGGAAGACCTAGGTGTGCTGAGCTGCTGGTGCATGATGGCAAAGTTGATATAATACGAAAAGAGGAATCATATGACGATTTGCTTGCGAACCAAGTTCTTCCATCGAGGTTTAGATGATATTGTTTACAAAGCTACATGGAAACGGCAACGACTTCATTTTGATAGACGAATATGATCAAGAAGTAATTCCAGAGGCAGAGAAAAGTGCTTTTGCGAAAATATTCTGTAATCGACGCTGTGGAATAGGGGCAGATGGTGTCCTTTTCGTCTCTAGGTCAAGACATGCAAACCTGAGAATGCGCATTTTTAATTCGGATGGAAGTGAAGCGGAGATGTGTGGAAACGGTCTATTTTGCGTGGTGAAGTATTCTATAGAGGCAGGACACATCGTTTTGGGTGAGATCAAAATAGAAACGTTAGCTGGAGACATTAAGTCTGAGGTAAGAAAACAGGCTAAGGAGATCTGGGCAAAGTTGGATATGCCCGTATCAGAAGCATTCTCGGAGTTTGAGTTGTCAGATTTTGAGGTATTTGCCTTGGACGTAGGAGTTCCACATGCTGTGATATTTGTAGATGATTTGGACCTTCCGATATCAGAAATCGCACCAAAGATTAGGTTTGACCCAGTATTTCCGAGGGGAACAAACGTGAATTTTGTCTTGGTCGAGCATGGCGATCTGAAGATAAGAACATACGAAAGAGGCGTGGAGGATGAGACGCTTAGCTGTGGTACCGGAGTAGCCGCCTGTGCGGCCATTGCAAATCGACTTGGAAAAGTAGGCGATAAAGTAAACGTCCAGACAAAAGGCGGTCTGCTGAGGGTTTATATCAACGATAACGTATTTCTGGAGGGTACGGCAGAGATCGTTTACGGGGGAGCGATTCGATGATCATTTCTTCTTATATCTCATCTTTCCTCTTCTCTTTTTCAATTTATGTTTCCTGATCTTCTTTCGCTTCTTTTTCTTCGAAGTGCCCACGAAAATCCTCTCCCTTTTCCTTATATATCTTTGACTCCATCCTGTGTCAACACGAACTCACACGAGACTCCCTCTGGTCTTGATCGATGCTTTCGCAGTATTGCACGTCGTTTCCCATTATCTTGTTTTTCTAGCTGAATAATGGTCTTTGAGAGGTGCTCGACCATGTTTCCTCCTACTGGACGGAAATTACCACTATCGATATCCATATATATCTGATTTGTGATTACGATTGCCACATCATATTTTCTTGCGAGTTGTAGCAGACAAGCGATCTGGTTTGCCAGTTCTCGCTTTAGTTCAATGCCTCGCGCCGCATCAAGCTCAAATCTATAAAAAGATACCGCAGAGTCGTGGATTATTACCCCCACATTATCGATCATTTTTTCAATGTCCTTGATGGCAGAATATTGCTGCTCAAAATTCAGTGGCTCATATATAGAAATATCCTTGGCGATCTTTTCCACGTCCTCTCCAGCTATCTGGTCAAATCTTTCGGGTGAAAAACCCTCGCTGTCAATGTAAACTACTTTTTTACCTCTTTTCACGGTTTCGATTGCAAGCTGAAGGCAGATATTAGTCTTGCCACTACCCGGCACTCCAAATAACTGGGTCACCGTACCTACCTCGAAACCACCGCCCAACAGCTCGTCAATTTTCTTGCATCCGCTTGAGTATCTCTTGACCTTGATGATGCACATCACCCCATTATATTATATTGCAGCTAAGATATACTGCTTTTGAGTATACGTTAAGTTATGATTTAGATTTATTGTATTTTAGGTAGATACATACATACAATACTAATACTCTTCCCAGAAGTGTTATCCGAAATGTTTGTGGATACCTTTGGAAGGTTTTTTTGTAAGTTATATTTTCATTCGGTCAACGATCTCTAAATTTCCAGGCCATACTTATACATATTTGATTATTGTATCACTATTTTTCACTTTCGTTGGCATCTATCTCTTTGCTTGGCTAAAGTATCGACCAAAATACCACTGGATTGTAAAATAGGCACTAATGGACTTTTATCATGTATCAGAAGTTTTCCTCAATCTAAAAGCTTTTCTGTTTTATGCTCGCGATGATATCTTTGAACTCTAATATTATATTATTACGAATATTATATTATTACGAATTATTATGAATCTCTTCATGCCAAATACTTGGGGTTTACCCCCTTTCAAGTTCTTTGGATATATGGAATGGATGAGTTTTCGCAAGTTTGAGTAGTTTGAGTATTAATGAAGACTATAACTTAATACTATAATTATATCAATCTTTTTTTAGATTCATAAATGTAAGTCTTTTTTTTCAATTCCTGAAAGCATGCTCCAAGCAATGCCTTCTGCCATTCTGATTACTTCCTTCACTGAAACGCCCAACTCTTCAGCAACTTTTTTACAATCCTCGAACTCAGCTGAAACATTCAAGATACTTCCCATGGTGTCGGTCGCAATCTTAACGTTAACTTCTCTTCTGTTTCTGCCTATATTAATCATCGTAGGGATCATCTTTCTCTCTGTGATCAGTCTTTTCACAGGCACGACTCTCGTGCCTAAGGAACCTGTCTCTCGGACAATCTTCCTTGTTATCCTATTAGTATCTACTGGATGGGCCATCACTTGTATTATGTGCCCAGGTCGCCCTTTCTTCATGATGGCAGGCGTAATGGCAACATCTTTTGCCCCTGAAATCATCAACTCCTGGATTAGATTGCCCAATGCCTTGCCAGTGACATCATCAACGTTTGTCTCTAATACATCTATGCGATCTGAAATCAACATCTCATCTGTTTCTCCGATCACCGTTCGAAGTAAGTTCTGTATTTCGGGATGTCTTGCCATTTCACCATAGCCAACTCTATTGATGGACATCTTGGGGAAGAAAATATTGCATTCATTGATGAAATGGGCCAATATGGCTACGCCAGTAGTGTTTATAGTCTCCTGCATTACAGGTCCGCATTGGTATTTAATATTCAGGCACGAATCCCGTAGTATCTCGATTATTATAGGTGAAATTATTGACGATCTTCCACTAGTAGTATTTGTGAACCTCTCTTCCATACATATCGGTGTGCTGTATATTTCGCATTTATCAAAGCCGAGATTATGGAAAGCAGCACATGCACCCATCACATCTGCGATTGCATCGAAACCCCTTACATTCTGAAAGCGTAATCGGTCCTTTGGCGTCTCATGCACTTTTGATTCTGCATCAGATATTCTTTCATATATGGAGATGCTATCTTCAATCACTGCATCCTCCAGCCCACTTTCTTTGATCATTTTTATGATCTTCTTGTAACTCATTCCCGGATCTTTAGGGCTCTTCACTTTTACCTTGGTTGCGCTAATGCCAAGATTATTCGCCTTGGAAATTTTTACATCAACATCTCCAATGGAGGTCATAGCGTCCTTTACAAACTTCTTGTTAGCTCCAATGTCCAATAAGCTCGCAACGATCATGTCGCCAGATACACCGGAGAATGGATTAAATACGACCGCTTTCATCATCCATAGTTTTTATGTCCCATCCATTAAATATATCGGGACCTCACATCTCCAAGAGAAGAAGTCTTATATAGGATATAAATAGATGAACGGAGGGGGAGTCTAATGGTGAGGAGTTTCGCAAAAAATTTGTCTGACAAAAAAGTCATGGGTATCGATGGATCGAACATTGGCACTATGCAAAACTTGGTGGTCGATCTTCACACCGGAGCTTTGGTTGACCTTGTGATAAAGCCAGACATGGCATTTGACACCACTGGTTTCAGAACAGAGGATAACTTCGTACTGGTCTCTTTTGAAGCAGTTCGTGCTATGAAAGATTACATAGTGGTTGACTTAAAGACGCAGACGCCTGAAACTACCTCTTAGGGGTGTTGGCTATAAACAAGTATATATGGATCCTGGCAGGATTGGTTTTAGTTTTGTTAGGCATATCTGGAATATGGTTCTTCCGATATGAGGTATTATCTTTCATAAAAGGGGTCATTGGCATCATCTTGCTGATGATTGGCGCAATCATCCTTGCGATTGGAGTGTCTGAGTTGGGGGAATAAAAACTCCATCGCCTCGACAAATCCGGCGCCGTATTCCTTTTTTGTAACAAAATCTGCTATTTCTTTCAGCTTAGCATCTGCGTTTCCAACTGCTATGCCAAATCCGGCAACCTCAAACATTTCGACATCGTTTTCAGAGTCGCCGATCACTGTGATGTCTTTGGTAGACCAGTAAAACAATTCCGCAAGCTTTTTCAAACCAACTCCTTTGTTGACTTTCCTGCTTTTGATATGTAAAGCAAATCCGCTATCTACTATGTCTACATCTGTTCCGGATAGTATAGCCCTTGCCTTATTCAAGTCAAAGTTTCGTCGCACTGCGATTTCAGTTCTTCTGTAAGAAGGGTCCAGTTTATCGAGATCGAAATGTTTCTTTAAAAGCTCAAATGCACGTATGCATGGTTTTATATCTCCGATGATGTGTTCTTCTTCATTATAACCAACCTTCAATACACCGCCGTTCTCGGCGATCACCATGCCACTGATGCCAATAAGTCTCGCCGTCGTAGTGGCAAAACAGACCGTGTTGCCAGTGGCGAGAATAACTGGTATTCTTATGCGTCGAATGATCTCTACAGCTCTACAATCGATTTTTCTATCTCGATGTGTAATCGTTCCATCGATATCTAGAACGAGTGCCTTCAATCCTTGATTCCTTCCGTCATTACAGAGAAAATCGCTTCCCCCTCTGGCAGGTATGGTGAATCAACCAGTCTTGCAATCCGTTTCTCACCCTTCGATCTTCTTAGATAAATTCTGAAGGTTGCAGTATGGCCAAGAATATGCCCTCCTACGGGACGCGTAGGATCCCCGAAAAATGCGTCTGGCTTTGACAAGACCTGATTTGTTACCATGATCACTGCGTTGTTAAGATCTGCAAACCTCATGATATCATGTAGGTGTCTATTGAGCTTCTGTTGCCTGTCTGCAAGAGTACCTCTACCTACGTACTCTGCCCTTAAATGTGCGGTCAGCGAGTCGATGATAAGGAGTCTAACAGGTCTATCGGTGTCTTTTAGCTGCTCTGCCAGCTCAGAGGCAGTGCCGACCAACAGTATTTGGTGATTTGAATTGTATGCTCGTGCAACGTGAATGTTCTTCAGTGCATCTTCTGCATCCATGCCAACACCTTCTGCCATTTGTGCTATCCTTTCCGGTCTGAAGGTGTTCTCGGTATCGATCATTATGGCAGACCCTTCCAGCCCGCCAATCTCTCTTGGTAGTTGAACGTTTATAGCTAACTGGTGGGCGATTTGTGTTTTTCCAGATGCATACTCACCATACGTTTCTGTGATTGCCTGGGTTTCCATACCGCCGCCTAATAACGAATCAAATGCGGCACTTCCCGTGGTTAACTTGCTCACCTTTTTCCTTCTCTCGAGCACTACATCTCCAGCCTCAAACCCACCTATTTCTGCTTGTAGTCGAGCTGCGTTGATAATCTTTGCAGCAGTTGCCTCGCCCACTTCTGCGGTGTTTGCCAACTCTGATGGTGATGCGACTGCTACGGACTCTATCGAACTAAAACCAGCCTCTAGTAGTTTTTCAGCGGTCGCAGGTCCAACACCCGGCAGGTCTCCCAGAGAAATTTTTTTAGCCATTTGGTCTTTTTTAGCCATTTAATATTTTTCCTCATCTTATATTAGAATCCAAGATTAGAATCCAAATCTCATAAATCTTTAGTGATAATCTCGCTTCTCCAGTCAACATTCAGCTCTATTCCATCATTCCAACCTGCTTTTGCATAGCCATCCATGATCTTTATCTGAGTTCCGATGTTTATCTGGTCAACCAAGTCTGCATTTTCACCCCATAGTGCGACCTGTATACCATCGGTATCATCAGATATTCTTATATTCGCAACCTTTCCAGCTGAACCGTCACCTTTGATAAACTCTCGCGTGTCTCCCATCTCGGTCACGATGCCAATCACGTTGTATGGTTCGTTTATCCCGATGTCAGCAATCTTTGTGATATGCTCACAATAACTAACTTCTTTGGAAGTCTTTTCGATATTTCCATGCATATCAATGTGCATCTCGGTCCTTCCATAGTTCTCGCGAGAATATCCATTTGTGATTTCGATGACATCTTCTGGGGTAAACTTTTCGTTGGCATGGTCATTCCATAGGACAACTCTAATCCTGCCCGTCTGATCTCCTATGATAATATTGCTGACACATCCCTCTGTCCCATCTTTTCGAGAGAATCCACGTATTTCTCCTCTGCTAAGCACTTTTCCTATGATGTTTATTCCACTCATCCCACTCGTAATATCGCTGATATTATAGGTTTTGATTTTGATATCTACTTCCGTTTCGATGAACTCAAGACTACCATTTCTTCCTACATTTACCTCTATCCCCACATAACCGTCTCTCACATATCCGCTGATATTGAGCATCTTTCCTACGGATAGCTCATTGACCTTGACCAAGTCCGCCAGTTCATCCCATAGTACCACTCGTATCGACCCAGTCTCGTCAGAGACGATGATATTTGCAACTCTCCCAATCGAACCATCATCCCTAGAGAATTCATGGGACTCATTCAGCTGTGTGACCTTGCCCATAAAACTCACGTTTTTTTGGTCCAGCGAGATATCCTCTATTTTTATCATATCAAGAATGCCGAGATCGTGTGCAACGAGCTTTGACGCGGTTTTTTCGTCACAAAGTCCGCCCATCAAATCGATCTTTTCTTGTACCTTCTCTTTGAACTCATCCAAGGTGATACGGCTCTTCAATTGCTCATAAATCTGTAAAATATCTTCCATTGTTTTCAGTTTATGTTATATGAGATGATAATTAAAAGTTGCCCTCATCGATTAATTTTATCTACGATGCATGTAGAAAGGCTATCATGCATGGGCAAACCATTTCAGAAAAGATATTCTCCAAGGCAGTGGGTAGGGTTGTTAAAGCGGGTGAGTTTGCTTTTGCGAATGTGGACAGAGCCATGGTTAATGACATCACTGGTCTGCTTGCGGTAGAGTCGTTTCGGCAGATCGTATCTGATTGTGAAAACGACGTCTGGGATCCGAAGAGGATTGCGATAATATTTGATCATCAGGCTCCAGCTGATTCCTTGGATGCTGCCAACAATCATGCACTGCTCAGACGATTTGCAAAGGAGCAAGACATCGTTAACTATGATGTTGGAGATGGAATTTGCCACCAGGTTATGCCGGAAAAAGGGCATGTAATGCCTGGAGAGCTGATAGTTGGTGCCGATAGCCATACATGCACTTATGGTGCTCTGGGTACTTTTGCCACTGGCGTTGGATCTACTGACATGGCATCCGTCTTTGCTACAGGAAGACTATGGTTCAGGATACCAGGAACGATCAGGTTTGAGATATCTGGCAAATTACAGGATCTCACATGTTCGAAGGACCTGATACTTCGTCTAATCGGTGATGTTGGCGCTTCTGGTGCCACCTATAAGGCGTGTGAGTATGTGGGCTCCACGATGACAAACATGGGTATCTCGGACAGGATGACCATGTGTAATATGGCTATCGAGATGGGCGCCACCACTGGAATCGTTGAGCCGGATGAAAAAACGGAGGCATATATGCGGGAACGAATTTCAGGTTTCGTTCTCAAGGATCATTTGAAGAGCGACGAGAATGCAATCTATGAACGTCGAGAGTATGATGTCTCAGATCTAGGACCGCAGGTTGCCTGTCCTCACGGTGTGGATAATGTCAAGAGTGTGAGAGATGTAGAGGGAATAAAGGTCGATCAAGTGTTTATAGGCTCTTGCACGAATGGGAGATTTGAAGATATGCAGATCGCTGCAAGTATTCTGGGAGATCGCTCTATAGCCGAAGGAACAAGGTTGCTCATCATTCCCGCCTCTAGGGAGGAATATATCAAGTCTATTAAAGCCGGATATATCGAGCAATTTATCGATGCAGGTGCGATTGTGGAGGCACCATGCTGTGGTCCGTGCATGGGCGGATTATTTGGAATATTGGGCGATGGAG
This sequence comes from Halobacteriota archaeon, assembly GCA_042577985.1. Lineage (GTDB taxonomy): Archaea > Halobacteriota > UBA148 > UBA148 > UBA148 > UBA148. The sequence goes on from JBHPDI010000006.1 coordinate 29,179, forward strand.
AGCGTTGTATCTCCACTTCAAACAGAAATTTTAGGGGTAGAATGGGGAGTGCAAATGCTGAGATATATCTTGGCTCACCTGCCACTGCCATTGCTTCAGCTATCAAGGGAAAGATCACTGATCCTAGGTCTATTTAAATAGCTTTGTTAATTAGGGACTTCTTAATAGGCGATAGGCGGTATTAACTCTTCCAATATCTTTAAATCGGTCAAAATTGTAGAAATCAGCGATTTATTCAATAAGTTTCATTAAATCTATTGATTCTTTTTTGAATATATCTATCCCAACTAGCAAAAAAAGTTTTATTATGGCAGAAAAAAAGGAAATCGAATCTATCTTTTATTTTATGAATTTTGCATTATCATTCTGATCTTTTTAGCACCTATCTGTATCAACTAATCTATTTTCATGCTATAGAAAAAGCCCTATTATTTATCTTTCTAATATATTTTTGAAAATTTTCAATGATTTGTCTTATGAAAATAGTTCAAAGATATTTAGTGAAAACATTAGCGAATTGTTTTAGTACTAAATTATCCAGTCTGGTCTGGTATATACTGTTATAACTGTCCAAAATACGGGTGAAATGGTAAATGAGATAAAAATTAAACTGTGGTTTTTAGGATGCCCCCTCTTGATGCCAATACATTTTATTTTTCTTTTGAAGCACAGCAAATAATCAAGAGCAATATAAAAATTATTGAGGGTTCAAGAGTTAGGATAAAAATCAATAACAAATTTTCTGACTTTGTATTATCTGGCTTGCTTGATATTTATTTATACAACTGGTTGAAATCTTTGTCTAATTTAATTTCTGTATAATATTAGTCTGGCATATCAGTATAGTCCATATCTGTCGAGCCTAATATATTACACTCAGATTTTATTCTAATATCATACCCAGAAAATAAATACTACCGTCTCACTATAGGTGGTCTGGGCATGGAACTACACCTTTTATTTCTGGTTTGAAGAGATATTAGATTTTTTATTAAAGCATGCATTGGTGTAGTTAGAATTTGTGCATAAAACAATCACGGAAAGAGCAGACTCCCTCTTTTTCTTTTCTGTGCAAATCATAAACATCTGTGCAAATCATAAACATTTCAAAAAATAAGTTTGATCAAATATGCCGGCTTAAATGTTGGGCGATTTCGTAGGTTTATTGTAACTCTTAATATGCTCATGTCACACGACTTTTTTTGACCAATAACGATACGTTTATATATGCTACAATCATACTCTCTCTTAAGATATAATCTCTTTGAGGGGGTCGGGAGGTATTTATAAGTTGGCTAAAGCTAAGTTTTATATGTTAAATAAGTTTCAGGATACTGGTTATGGCTCTCATGTCACTGAAAAAGCCTTAAACTTAGATATGAAAAAAAATGTCGAGAATTTATTAGATGTGACTGTTGATTGTAAAGGAATTAAAAATGTCTTTCAGTGTGGTATGACAGGGAGTTTTGTGAATGACAAAGGCTTAAAAGTCTTTTCTTAGGAGAAAAATTTATATATAGTAGCAGACTCATTCTGTATTTAGTTTATAGTTAAACAATGGTAAAGTCAAGGGGAAAAATGAAGGGGGAAAAAATGAATCGTAATAAACCTTTTAGAATAAGCGTTGACGGAAAAAAGATAACGTCGATAATGTTAACAGTGATAATGCTGCTTTCGGTATTTTCCGGTATCAGCGCGTCTGTGGTCGGAAATAACAATGCAGCTCCAGTGGGAGGCGAAGGTGTGGGTGCAATGTCTGTCGGAAACATTGCGGCTAGCTTGAATTCAACATCTCCTTCTGCAAATATAGCTAACTCGAGTGCTAACTTTACGGATGTATTTTATGTTCAGCTTAGTGCAACAGGCGAAAGTGCGAATGTAACAAATATAGTAATTACAGAAGCAGGAACGCTTACTGGTAATACAGAAATAACGGGAGTCGGCATTAACGATTCCGTCGGAAATGTACTTGCTAAAAGCACTTTTTCTGCCGATAATGGCACTGTTGTAATTACCATAGCGGGTGGCTACGAAGTGCCGGTTGGCACGCTAAAAGACCTCTACTTGTGGGTGAACACGACCAACTTTACGATTGGAGACACGGTAAAACTGACATTAGATTCACTCAATGCAACAGGTCTTGCATCCGGACAAGCGGTCACAACGACAGGAATGCCTCTTTCATCGAATGAAATAGCAGGTGCTGGAAGTTTAACATTGTCAAGCGGTCCAAGTGATATTTCAGCTAGAACCATTAACGCAGGGGCGAACACAACCGGAATCGTGCTGGCGCAACTCAAATTCACTTCTAACATCGAACCAACCACCCTGAATACGATTATGCTTACAGAAGTCGCAAATGCAAACGGTACACAGGACTTTTCCGCCATTTATCTGGTAAATGACACCAACGTAAATGGCATTTGGGATGCAACCGAGCCAGTAATAGGTACTCCTGTAACTTCGTTCTCAGCAGACAATGGAACCGCAACCATAAGCGGAATTGGTAAAGCTCTAACGTGGAATGGCACATTGCATGTGCTGGTTGTGGTAAACACTACGGGATACTTCTGGTCTGGCGACAGGATCAAGATTAACGTGGCCAATGCGACTGACTTCACCGCAACTGGTATTAATTCTGGAGCAGGAACAGGCACCTATGGAACCCTAGAATCGAATGACACGACTGGTCAAGCAAAGATTCAGGTTGCAGCAGGCGCCCAACAGCCTTACCTCAATTATGTGCTGGAAGGTCAGAGGGAACTGATCGAGAGTGCACAGTTGAACTTCACTGCCATTGCAGGTCAGGTGAACATAACGCAAATTACGATGGAGCAGTGGACGACAACCAATTGGAGCAATGCTAGCGTTGTTACATCTCCCAAGATATACGTAGATGAGGACATGGACGGCAACGTTACTTCTCATGATACGGCCTTAAACACATCTGCGCTTTTCTTTAGAATGGACAATGTGACGCTGGCATCGAACTATTCTGCATGGAATGCTACTGCAGGTGGTTACATAAACACATCCGATCTTGCAAACTTAAGAGAGACATTTACACCATGGGCTCAGCTTTCAAACAGTACGACAGATATATGGCTCCTTAATACGAGCCTTAATCCCGTTGATTCTGGTGCTTATCTCTGGTTGTTCAACATAAGCGTTTCATATATCAATTCAACCGGTCAAACAAACACAACATGTCTTAATTACTCCAATAATACTGCGGGGATGCTAAACGTTTCGGGAGCTTTCCAAGACGGAGTGAAGCGTATCACGAACATGACGCAGATAGGCAGCAATATAGGTAATACTTCAGTATCTACCCTGACTTTTGAACTGTTCGCAGCTTCACGGGTGATCGATGTTGTCTTGGACAGCAATTTGACCCTAGGAAGCACAACTCCGACCGCCGCAGGACAGGCATCAAAAACCATCCTAATAGCGGTGAGTGCAACTTCTGGTTGGTATGAGGGCAACAATTCGAAAGCGTTACCCAATACGGTTACGAGTAACGGCAACTTCAGTAATTACGCTGCCTATGATAACACGACCGGACTGGAGAATAGGGTATACCAGAGCAATGATCCCGTAACGACAGCGATGGTTGACCTAGGTGCGGCACGCATTAGTTCGGTAGCTGGTGCGGAATTCATAGCTTCGCTGGGGTCGGATACGCCTACTTCATTGATGAATATTGGTAAATCCACCACTATGAGTCCTGTACTGCAACTGAATTTCACATATAGGGGCACTGTAGGAGGGTTACAGTCTTCAACAGCCTACCTGAGGCAAGTGATCATTTCAACCAACGGTACGGTAGTCGAAACAGGTAATGTCACAGCACACCTCGTGGTTGACTCCGATAATGACGGAGCGGTGAGTGCAGGTGAAACTTCAATAGCTAGTGTCGCATACACAGCCAATAATCAGATAATCAATTTCACGCCAAGCACCCCACTCATGCTGACGCTCGACAATACAGCCAATGTGACATCAAGAGCCATGATAGCCAAGGTGAACCTGCTGATAGCAATAGACACATCCTCAACCATAGTGCTAGGTAATACATTCCTGTTCTCCATGAAGAACTCGTCCTTAGATTACGTTGCGGATACAGGGGTCATATCACTTACAAACAGTACGGGCGAAATAATACTTGGAAACGCTCTAACAGCAGCTGGTTCAGTATCAGCAGCACGCACAGATGTGATCAGCAATGGAATTGTTTCAGATAGGGTTAACGAGGATTACGTAGAAGTAATGCAGTTGAGATTTACTGCAAGCTCCACCGAAGCTGTGAACGTCACGAGTATAAATGTGACGTGGAATGGGACAGGATTAGGAATCAATAAGACGAGCGGTGTAGGGGTAATCAACGATACAGATGCGGACGGTGTGTGGGATACAACGGATACAGAGGTGAAATTGGCTAATACGATATTCGGAGCCGAGAACACAGCATTCCTTGACATGTCAGCCAACGACAGAAACATCACAATTCCGGCAGGCGGATCAACAACTGTCTTGATATACGTGAACACGAGTACTGCGAATATAACTGCAGCTGATGTCCTAGCAGTGAACATAACGGGAACTCCGTATGTCAATTATACTGCTCAGGGACTGACATCTGGAGTGATAGTCTCAGATCTCGGGACGACAACACTTTCTTCGGCAAGAATGACTGCAGCGTGGACTGGAGCCATGAGCGTTATTGGATACAACCTGACCGCCACGACATGGGTCGAGGGTGCTCAGACGAACATCCCAGTGCTGGCTCTGAACTTCTCTGCGGCCAATGAAACGTCAACTATTACTTCGATAGCTATACGTGCATCAGGAACTGCAAATGAATCGGGTAATCTAACGGTAAAATTAGTAGAGGATACTGCACCGTTTGGCACCTACGAGGACGAGACGATATTGGCTACCGCAGCCTTCACAACCAATGATGGGGCGGTAACATTAACACCGTCAACAGCGATTACCGTGGCAACAAACAAGTGCGTACTTGTGATTGCAGATATTTCTGCGAATGTGCAGGCAGGCGAAAACCTGGTGACTGCATTGAATAATCCATCTACGGATTACACTGCAATAGGTTACTACTCAGGAGCAAGAATCCAGGATTCAAGCACAACCGCGGTATCAAACACAACTTGGTCAACAGGAAGCGTTATGGTTAGCCTTGGAGCGAACAATACAATCTCAGGACCTGTCGAAGCAGCGGCTACAGCAAACGTTTCGGTAATGCAGTTGAACTTCTCGGCAACGCCGATGATGGAAGACGTGAACATCACGGGAGTCAACCTGACAGCAATAGGTACCGATCCATACAACGACACAACGAGTGTTAGAGTCTTCAGTGATATGAATAACAACGGTCTGGTCGATGCTGGCGATATAGAGCTTGGAAATGCGACATTTGATCCAAATTGCACGGCAGTAGTAAACTTCACAGGCTCGGGTATTATGCCATTAGATAACCTGACTGTCAATGGTACAGTTGGTAACAGTACTACCCTGAATACATTCAACAACACAATCGTTTGCGTGAATACAAGCGGCACATTCAACGTTACAGACACTCTGCAGGTAAGGCTGAACAGCTACAACGCGACGGGCGTTACCTCTGAACAACCGATAACTGATTTAGGTGTGACGGTAACATCAAATACGCTCACTGGAACAGGAAGCGTGACAGTGTTCGAGGGTGTCAGTAATGTGCGTGATAACACCAACATAAAGGCGGGTGTGAACACCAGCATAACGGTCTGGCAACTAATGCTCACGGCAGGATCAGTTGAGAACCTAACCATAACCAGCATAGACATAACAGACACAGGAACCATAGGCGGGGCAGATATTGCATCTATATACCTGGCGAACGATACAAACGGAGACGGACTGTGGAACGCGTCACAAGACGGTGCCATGATCTCGAACGCAGGAACGTTCAGCACTGACAACGGTACAGTAACACTGACGTTAGCTTCAAACAACACGATAATCAGCGGGACTTCGGTTAATTACCTGCTGGTTGTGAACACAGGGGCGACGTTCTACGAGGGAGAAACGATGACATTCATTATCAACAGGTCAACCACAAACGGGGAGCCAACAAGGTTGCAGGGAATTGTTGCAACCGGTGTCACTTCGGGAGCAACCGTCTACGTCACCAATATGACCAGTCCGACATCGAACACAACAGTTGGATACGCCAGCATTGACGCTTACACCACGACACAGCCAACAGCATCAATATTCAATGAAAGTGCCACCAACCAAGAGGTCCTGAATCTGAACTTCAGTGCACCACGAGGAGCGGTGAATATAACGAACATAACGCTGGCGGAGAACGGATCTGCAGTGATAGCATCAGGAGTAGGCATTTCGGCAGTCAGTGTTTGGTACAATGGCGTGTGTTACAATAGTACCACCACCACAACCTGGTTAGAGAATGGATCGTTCACACTAAATACAACTAATATGGTCGTTAACGGCACGACTAACGTGGTTACGATAAAAGTGAACACGACATCCAGTCTTGCAACTGGCCAGACACTAAGCTTCGATTTCAACAGGACGTTAGCCACAGGATACAACGCAAGTGGCAATGTTTCAGTACATACTGCATACTCCAACGAGACAGGCACGATAAGCAATACGGTTGTTGTGCAGGGTTCAACTGGTCAGATAGCACTGAAGGCAGGCTGGAACTTCATTTCCGTGCCGAAGAAGCAGGATACCACCAGGGACACCTTCGGAGAGTTACTTACTGGAATAGACTTCTCAGTAGCGTACTCATACTCTCCAGCTACGGGTTGGACGCAGGTGACCAGCGGTGACTCAGTACAGGTTCTGTATGGATACTGGGTATACGCCAATTCAGCGGGAATAATCACACTCTCTTACCTGTCAGAAGGACAGACAGTGCCAGCAAGCAGAGCACTTACAGGCGATGCATGGAATGCGATAGGATTCTCAAACACCACAGCCACCAGTGCGAATGCAACGTTGAAATCGGTTCAAGGTTCGTGGAGCACAGTGATCGGATGGGATGCAACAAGCCAGATGTACCAGGATTCAATCATCTACCAGGTGAATGACGACACCAACATGAGCCCATATAAGGGCTACTGGGTATGGATGACAGCGGACGACGTACTATCTGCAATAAGTGCTTAGTCACAACACAACACAACAAAACAAAAAAACCAAGGGAGATTCAATCTCCCAACATTCTTTTTTTATTTTTTTTTCATTTCTTTTAATTTCATTTTTCATTTAGTAACTTGAAAGAAAAAACAAAAATTTATATATCGGTTAGGTAGGTAAAGCGAAGAGTAAATGTAAATAAAAGATGGATGATAATGAGGATGGATGAAGGGCTATAACAAAAAACAGTTGAAACTATTGTCTGCTATCCTAATGATTTCGTTTTTAATGATAATTTCGATTGTATTGGTAGAGATTGTATTGGTAGAAGCACAAGAGAGAGGACAAGCACCGATATTGCCATGTACTTTTTACGGCAACGTTACTATAGACGGGAAGCCAGCACTCGTGGGAACAGAGATCCTGGCGAAAATAGACAATAAAAATCGTGGGAATATAACGGTCATAGAGGAGGGAAGATACGGGGTAGCCAGCGGATTCGGTTCGAAGTTAGTTGTTATTGGGACAGCAGAGGACCAAAACAAGATAATTTCTTTTTACGTTGACGGAGCTCAGGCAGAGGAAAAAGCTATATGGCATTCAGGAGGAGTTAACGATCTAGATATTAGCGTTAAGAAATCGATCGTTGTTGAAGGCGATGGTAAAGTATCTATGGCAGTAGTATCTATAATATTGCTTGTGTTTTTTATTGCATTGGCGATCATATACATAGGATTTAGAAAGAAAAAGGGATGAAATGACAATGAAAATTACAGTTATTGCTTTGTCGTTGTTACTGACATTTACATTAACGGGTTTGTTTATGCCGATATCGGCAACAGTGTCGGCTGAAAATGTACCGAGTTTTCCTCTTATTTTATATGGTAAGGTGAGTTACAAGGACGATTTTCCTGCTCAGGATTTGTCAGTGATTGCAAAAAACGAAGTTTCTGGTCAATCTTTGGCTGCCATTACAGAAAAAGGGAATTGGTCAATTGAATTATCGGGAATTGCAAATAGCGGAGACGAAGTCTTAATTATTGCTAAAGATGCATGGAACAACGAAATAAGTAAAAAGGTTAATATCAGCATTGAGCCGCAGAGATTGGATTTGGTTTTTGAGGTGAACATGCCTACTACTCCGCCGCCGATACCGACTCCATCAAGTCCACCCTCTAGTGGTGGTGGAACAAGTACACCAACACCAACACCAACACCAACTCCTATCCCTACACTTTCACCCACACCTCCACCCACTCCAGCTCCAATTCCTACACCAAGACCATCGCTCATATCTGAGAGACCGTCAAATTCATTTCAATTATCTTCAGAGAAAGTTTTTGTTACATTTTTGGTTGTAACTGCCTTGATTATGGTGGTCTTTTATCGCTACAGAGCTAGAAAACTTTAGATATGAACTGCATTGGAGTAGAAAACCGAAAAGCTTTATTATATAGTAAGAAGTTTAATAAATAGTAATAAGTTTAATACCTGAAGGGGCGTAAAGATGAAGAAAATAAGGGGAGATGTAATAAGAAAGTCGACTACTGTCGGCTTGATTGGAATGCTTATACTTTCGATGTTAACAATGATGGTAGTGCCATCGGTATCTGGAAGCCCTGTTATGCCTGCTGCTTTTTATGGAGATGTAACTGTGAACGGATTACCAGCACCTGTTGGTACAGTGGTTACCGGAAGGATAGTTTCTGCCGCAGGGTCGCCTGGAGAAGGTAGCATAACGGTGACTGAAGCGGGTCAATACGGTGGAGCCGGTGGATTTGATCTGAAGCTAAATGTTCAAACCGATAATGATTATGATATTGGGAAAACCATAGGATTTTACGTAAGACTTCCTTCTGGAGCAGAAGGTCAAGCGAGTCAAACCTCAACATATAGCTCTGGTGTGACTCAATTGGATTTAACCGCTACGATATTAGCAGGGACGCCACCAAACATAACTGCCTTTACACCTGCCGACACTACACCGAATGATTATGAGGCTGCATCAAGAACTTTCACGGTCACAGCGGACCAACCGACAACCGTGAGCTGGCAGATAAATGGAACCGTGGTTGAAACGGATACAGGCGTACCTGCATATACAATTGCTAGTTATTCGAATGTGAGTGCAGTGGCAGGTTGTTGGGGAGTTTCTGCTGTTGCGACTAACGTTAGCTCAGGGTGGTCGGTTACACAGACTTGGTCTTGGACGGTGGAAGATATCACGCCTCCAGCGATGGTAACGGGATTAACAAATGACACGCCGAGTACTACTGCGGTTACCTTGTCGTGGAGTGCGAATGCGGAATCGGACCTCGCAGGATATAAGGTATATCAGGACGACTCTTTAATCGCAACCACTACCAGCACCTACTACTACGTGACAGGACTAACGCCATCCACGACCTACGAGTTCAAAGTTTCGGCATATGACATCCATTCCTTGGAAGGATCGAATGCGACTCTAAGTGTCACTACTCCTCTCTACTCAGTACCAACGATTACCTCTTATACCATATCTAACCGCCTCATTACACCGCCTCAGACCACGCAGATTGATGTAGCATTTTCAGAAGCAGTGTCAGCATGGATAATAATCGAGGACTCAAACCACGATACTGTGAAACAATTGTATTATAGTTCCAGTGTGACAAACCCAACCGCTAAGACATGGGATGCGACGTATACAAACGCAACTGTTGTTCCAAATGGCACCTATTATGTAAATGTTACAGGAATAAACACAACAACTGGCATGAGCGTGGTTAATACCACTCAGACTATTGGAGTGGGAGAGGTGAGCATCCAATACACTCTCATCAAGGAGTCTGGCAGCACAGGCAAGAACTGGATCAGCATACCACTCACCACAACCATTACAACTGCATCCGAATTAATGGATGCGATAGGGTCCAACTGCGATGCAGTAAACCGATGGAACCCTGATACCCAGTCAGCTGAAGGCTGGATTTCCCTGATGGGTGGCATGGGCACGAACTTTGCTATAGTGCCCGGCGAAGGCTACGAAGTATCAGTTACTGCGAATACGACCTTTAGTGTGACAGGCGCACCTGCAACCATAGATCCAATCGACCTTATCAAGGAGTCTGGCAGCACGGGCAAGAACTGGATCGGTCTGCCATACGACACAACCCTTACAACTGCATCCACAGTGATGGATTCAATAGGGTCAAACAGCGATGCGGTAAACCGATGGAACCCTGATACCCAGTCAGCTGAAGGCTGGATTTCATTGATGGGCGGCATGGGCACGAACTTCAACATCGTGACAGGCGAGGGATACGAGATATCGGTTACAGGAAACACGACTTGGACACCTGTTTGAATGCACATATGAGGTGTGCATTCAGACCCCCTTTTTTTATTTTTAATTTTTTTCTAAAAGACGCTTAGCTTGGGCTAAGCTGGTTAGCCAGTTAAAAAATAAAAGAATATTTAAAGGCGGTCGCCTAACTAATTAATTAACTGGGTAGGGTAGGTGGCTAAATAAATGTTTAAAAACAAAATTATTCTTATTTCGGTCTTGATGGTGGCTTTCCTTGCAGTGGCAGGGGGAGCGGAGGCAGCATATTGGATTACCGGAACGGTTAACGATGCCGCAGACACCACGTCAGCAGACGGATACACGGTTATCATCTACTATTTTGGTGACGAAGCCAATAATAGATCGGATACCATAGGTCTAACTGGTTTGTCTGGTTTGGCTAACCAGTATATGTGTGATGCCGAGATGATTCCAGGTCATTCTTTTGTTCTTGGCGATGAAATATACGCAAAGGTGATAGACAATGGCGATGGCTATACTGCGGGACCTGTCTCCGTGGTTACCGCAGGTACAGGATACGAGGTTGAGCCTGATATGACTCTTCAAGCTCCGATTATAGCAAACGCAGACGCAGGTCCTGACCAGGTGGTTGACGAGGGCACCACCGTATATTTCGACGGTGCCAACTCCACGGGTGCATTAAGCTATTCATGGGATTTCGATGCCGGCAACGGCATCCAGTCAGATGCCACAGGGGTTAACGTGAGCCACGTATATGCCGAAACGGGCGTATACACCGTAACACTCACCATAAATTCAGGAGAGAGCAACGACACACTAACCGTTACCGTGAATGACATAACACCTCCTACAGCCAATGCAGGTTCAGATCAGACTGTTTTAAACGGCACTACTGTAACGTTTAACGGTACCTTGTCTAGCGATAACGTCGCCATAGTAAGCTACTCATGGGATTTCGATGCCAGCAATGGCATCCAGTCAGATTCTACCAGTGCTGTCGTCACCCATCTTTACCCAACCTTTGGAACCTACACCGCAACCCTTACCGTATCCGATGCAGCAGGCAACAATGACACTGACACGGTTAACATCACCGTATTGGAGATAACAGCAAATGCAGGTCCCGACCAGGTGGTTGATGAGGATACAACCGTATATTTCGATGCTTCCAATTCTTCGGGTGCATTAAACTATTCCTGGGACTTCGATGCCGGTGATGGAATTCAGGAGGATGCCACAGGGCGAAGGGAATCATTGGATCCGAAACCATTGCAATGTATGATATCGAACTAATCAAAAAGCCCGGAGGCACAGGTAAGAATTGGATATCAGTACCAGAAAATCCTGAAATTACCAATGCATCTTCGTTAATGGATACAATAGGACCTAACTGTGATTCTATAAACCGATGGAACCCGGTTACCCAGTCAGCCGAAGGCTGGATTTCCCTGATGGGCGGCATGGGCACGAACTTTGATGTCACGCCCTATGAAGGCTACGAGATATCGGTCACCACAAATACAACGTTTACGGTCGTGGGTATCATGGGTTATTAATCAGATAAAAGTATATATATGGCAGATGCATATAAAAATAGGGAAAGGGAGGTACTAAAAAAAGAGATGAGAGCAAATAAACTTATTTTTATTTCGGTCTTAATGGTGGCTTTCTTAGCACTGGCAAGCGGAGCACAAGCAGCCACTTGGATTACCGGAACGGTCAATGATGCCGCAGACACTACGGCAGCAGACGGACACACGGTCATCATCTACTATCTGGGAGACGAAGCCAATAACGTATCTGATACCATAGGTCCAACCGGTTTGTCAGCTTCAAGTAACCATTATATGTGTGATGCCGAAGCGATTCCAGGTCATACATTGCAAACAGGCGATGTCATATACGCAAGAGTAATAGACAACGGCGACGGATACACCGCAGGACCGGTTTCTGTGGTTATCACTGGTGGAGGATTCGATGTTGAACCTGATATGACACTCGAAATTTGGGTGCCACCACCCTTTGTGACAGAACCACTGGCAAGTCCCTCCGCAATATCCCTGAATACAGGTACTACGGAGTTGAGCGTCAAGGTGTTCAAAACTTCTTTTGACATTGATACGGTTACAGTAAACCTTTCTGAAATCGGTGGTCTGAGTAATCACATGATGGGTATCAAGGAAATCATTAACGCCACAGCTTCCATTTATAATTGTACGACAACCTCCGGTGTTGAAGGGTCCTTCGATCTTACAGTAAATGCCACAGATATCCAGGGCAATTCCAACACATCGGTGAGCATTTCTCTGGAAGTCACAAGTGCTGTTCAAATCGAATACAATCTCGTCAAAAAGTCTGGTGGAACGGGCAAGAACTGGATCAGCATACCGCTCACCACAAACATTACGACTGCATCCGAATTGATGGATGCAATAGGGTCAAACTGCGATGCAGTAAACCGATGGAACCCGGTTACCCAACAG